>JAYVIQ010000202.1:0-8350 GCA_043770215.1 Cytophagales bacterium
GTGTTGAGTCAATAAAAGAAATACCAGTACACTCACCTAAACAACATGTTTTCATCATAATAGTCATGGGTAAAACAGCATTTTGCATCAATTCTGTGAATCTATTATAGGACACGGTATTTGGGAATTCTGCTTTTAAATGTCCTTTAACAGAACAGATGTAGAAGTCTTTTAAAGTTCTAAAAGCCCCATGAGAAATAAAATCATCAAGGTTATAACTTCACTTTCCGTCATAATTGCTTGTTTTTTCGGCTTATTACCTATAAGAAGAGCTTAGATTTAGTTTTTAAAGTTTTACAGAATACGTTTGTCATATAGAAAACTTCAGTAATTTTGTCTTTGGTAATACCCATTTTTATAGTCTAAATATTTGAATTTTAGATACTTAAATATAAGAAATAAAGCTGAATATTACCACTTTTAAGACCTGTTTATTTCCTTAAAATGATGGTTTTTTAACTGTTTTTAAAGCCAATGATTAATCGAACTCAGATTAATAAATCCTTCTAAAATATTTTATTAATCATTAATTTATACAAAAAAAGTAGGGCAAAGGTTTTATTTCTTTAATAAAGTAAGCTAGGAACAATTTTTTATATTTTAGAAAATTAAAATTTATAGACCTCTAAAAGAGTGTTCCTTAATATAAAAGATATTGTTTAAGTATTTGATAATAAATAGTTTATTTTGTATTTTTTTAGATTTAATACTTCTTTATTTTTATTTTAAAATAGTGTGTTTTTAGCTAGTCTCAATATATGTGATAAATGCATTGCATTTACATAAATAATCCTCAATTTTGCAATCAAATAAGAAATACATTTATGGTACTATCTGTAGGAAGCAAAGCACCGATATTCAAGACAATAGATCAGCATGGAGTTGAGCAGAGCCTTGAGTCCTATTTAGGTAAAAAAGTAGTTTTATATTTTTATCCAAAAGACAATACTCCAGGTTGTACCGCCCAAAGTTGTAACCTCAGAGATAATTTTGAACTACTAACAAAGCAAAATTATGTAGTATTGGGAGTAAGTGCTGATAGTCAAAAAAAACATCTAAATTTTGCTGATAAGTACCAATTTCCATTTCCTTTGCTGGTAGATACTGAATTAGAAATCATAAATAAATATGAAGTTTGGAAAGAAAAAAGTATGTTTGGGAAGAAATATATGGGAATAGCCCGTACAACGTTTTTAATAGATGAAAAAGGAATAATTGAAGAAATTATTTCAAAAGTAGATACAGAAAATCACATAGATCAAATAGTTAAGAAATAATGAGTGAGGTAGTTGCTAGTAAAGCTGAAATCGCAGAACTTGAGAAAGTAGCGTCGCAGGTAAGAAGAGACATTCTTAGAATGGTAAACGGAAGCGGAAACGGACATCCAGGGGGGGCATTGGGTTGTGCAGATTGGTTTGTAGCCTTATATTTTAAGCTGATGACTCATGACAAAAATTTTAAGATGAATGGTTCTGATGAAGATTTAGTTTTTTTGTCTAATGGACATATTTCTGCTGTTTGGTATAGTACACTTGCAAGAGCAGGTTATTTTGATCCAAAAGAATTGGCAACGCATCGTAAATTGAATTCTAGGTTACAAGGGCATCCAGCCACTGAAGAAGGTTTGCCGGGCATACGCATGAGTTCTGGTTCATTGGGACAAGGGCTTTCTGTGGCTTGTGGAGCTGCTCAAGCAAAAAAATTAAACAAAGATAGCAAACACGTGTACGTCTTAATGGGCGATGGTGAATTGCAAGAAGGTCAAGTTTGGGAAGCAGCCATGTATGCAGCGCATCAAAAAATTGACAATATTATAGCTACTGTAGATTATAATGGGCAGCAAATAGATGGTCCAATTTCTGAAGTAATGGATCTTTTGGATTTAGAACTTAAATGGAAAGCGTTTGGCTGGGAAGTAATCGTTGGCGACAAAGGAAACGATATGGCAAGCGTAGTTGCCTATTTGGAAGAAGCTAAAGCTAAAAGCGGTAAATCAAAACCTGTAATTATATTGCTAAAAACAGCCATGGGATTTGGTGTAGATTTTATGGTAGGCACACATAAATGGCACGGTAACGCCCCAAATGATGCTCAACTGGCAAATGCACTTACTCAGTTAGAAGAAACTTTGGGCGATTACTAAAAGCAAAACAATCATTTATTCCATTTGCAGTAGCAATAAAACATAGCATTAATGAAAAAATTTGAATATACAGAAAAATTAGATACACGTTCAGGGTTTGGCAAAGGTTTGGCAGAACTAGGACGTACAAATCCAAATGTAGTTGCCTTGTGTGCAGATTTAACAGGGTCTCTTAAAATGGATGAATTTAAGGATGAAAATCCAGAACGTTTTTTTCAAGTAGGGATTGCAGAAGCTAATATGATTTGTTTGGCAGCAGGTATGACTATAGGTGGTAAAATACCTTTTACAGGCACATTTGCTAATTTCTCAACAAGTAGAGTTTATGATCAAATAAGACAATCAATTGCTTATGCTGGCAAAAACGTAAAAATTTGTGCTTCTCATGCTGGCTTAACTCTTGGTGAAGATGGAGCAACGCATCAAATTTTAGAAGATGTGGGCATGATGAAAATGTTGCCGCACATGGTGGTAATAAATCCTTGCGATTTTAACCAAACCAAAGCAGCAACTATTGCCATTGCAGATTATGAAGGACCTGTTTACTTAAGATTTGGTAGACCAGCCATTCCTAACTTTACACCGTCAGATCAGAAATTTGAAATCGGTAAAGGCATTATGCTAAACGAAGGTAAAGATGTCACTATTGTAGCCACTGGCCATATGGTTTGGGAAGCAATAGAAGCTGGGCATGCGTTAGAAGCTTTAGGTATTTCTGCAGAAATAATAAACATACATACCATTAAGCCATTAGACGAAGAGATAATCTTGAACTCTGTTGCTAAAACCAAGTGTGTTGTTACAGCAGAAGAACATCAAATATTTGGTGGTTTAGGAGAGAGCGTTGCTGGTTTACTTTCTAGAAAGTTACCTAGTCCTATAGAAATGGTTGCCGTTATGGATACTTTTGGCGAAAGCGGAACTCCTGCACAGCTTATGGAGAAATATGGTCTAACAAGCATAGACATTGTTTCTAAAGTTCAAGCTGTTCTAAAAAGAAAATAAAAGCTCAAACACCATATTTTTGGAACACAAGTTCAAAAAAAATAATCTTACCCAATATAAAAAGTGGATTTTGTCCACTTTTTATATTAGATAAAAATCTATACCTCAAACAATTATTTTTCATAAATGAATTGTTGATACACGTTTCATTTTTAGATCCTAGTCTTAGATAAAACCAACCAAGAAAGGGATAGATAAAATGTTGGTAAAGTATAATTGAAATTTATCCACATTTTGTTAAAAAGGTACAGTATAAAAAATTATCTTTGTAATAAACAATAACAAAACACGTTTTGCTTAAGTAAGTATGAGGAATAAATTGTGGATAATTTCTATTTTGGTTTGTATGCTAAGCACATTTACATACGGTCAAAAAACATGGCGGTACAGCCCTGAGCGTCTTAATTTAGAGCGTGCAATCCTTCTTTTTGAAAATCATAACTATAGTAATGCTCAAAATGAATTTGAAAAAATAATAAAGAGTGGTAAGTTTTCCCAAAGTCAAAAAATAGACGCTCAGTATTACATAGGTACATGTGCTCTAAAACTAAATCAGCCTGAAAATTATTCTGTAAATTATCTTTTAGACTTTTCTAACAAAAACCCTAACCATGCCAAAAGTCAATTAGCACTTTATGAAATAGCCAATCATTACTACGAAAATAAAAAATTTAGAGAGTCTACTGATTTTTATAATAAAATCAGTTTAGGAGATTTTCCAAAAGACTTAAGAGATAAGGGTAGATTTCAGCAAGCCTATGCTTATTTTGAGCTTACAGAATATGACTTAGCAGAACCAAATTTTGATAGGGTTAAAAATGAAACTAGTGAGTTCAAATATGCTGCAAATTATTATTCTGGATACATAAAAATGAAGAAAGAAAAATATGAAGAAGCATTGGCAGATTTCAAAGTTGCATCCACTAATGAAAGTTATTCTAGTGCAGTACCCGTAATGGTAAGCAATATTTATTATAAATTGGCCAGGTTCAATGAATTGATTGCCTACGCAGTACCCATAGCAGAAAGTAAAAAAAATGTAACAAATAAAAGTGAAATAACTGGTCTAATTGCAGAAGCCTTTTATCAAAAAAATGACTATGTAAATGCCAAAAAATGGTATGAGCAATATACTGGAGGTAAAAAAAATGCATTAACTTCAGTGAATTATAAATATGGATTATGTGCCTATAATACAGAAGATTACAAAGTAGCAGCAAGTCAGTTTAAACTAATAGCTGGAGACAATGATACAATACCTCAGGCAGCCGCTTATTTTTTAGGTAACTCTTATTTAAAGCTAAAAGAAAATACTTTTGCGCTAAATGCTTTTAATCAGGCAAGAAATTCTTTAATAGATACCAGAATAACTCAGTTTGCTTTGTTCAACGAAGGTAAACTGCATTATGAAAACAAAAATTACAGTCAGGCAGTAGTTATACTATCACAATTATCAAAAGAATATCCGGATTTTACAGATATTGTAGAAGTTAGAAATTTAATTTCAGAGTCTTATCTCAATGGAAATGATTATAAAAGTGCGCTTACTTATTTAGAAAGTTTAGGTATAGGGCTTACTAAGCGTCAAAAAGTTGTTTTTCAGAAAGTGGCTCACCAGCAGGCAATTAATTATTTTAATACAAGCAACTACTCAGATGCTTTGAAATACTTTGATAAGAGTCTTACAGCAAGATCTGATGAGAAATTGTTTTTAGAAAGTGTTTTTTATAAAGCCGAAACATTATCAAATTTAGCTCAGTGGTCTAAGGCTATAAATGTATATTCGGATGTTTTTAAGCTTGATGAAGTCAAGAAATCTACAATATACTATAAAAGTTTTTATGGAGTAGCCTACGCTTATTTCAACACACAGGAATATTCAAAAGCAAAAAAGAAATTTGATGAATACTTAAAAAGTGGGGTTGTAAGTAATAAATCTCCCTATTATTCAAGTGCACTTATAAGATTAGGAGACTGCCTTATTCAAGACAGAAAGTTTAGTGATGCAAGAAACAAATACAAAGAAGTCATAGATTTAAAAAGTGCTCAGACACCATATGCAAAATATATGACTGCCCTTACTTACTATTTTGAAAACAATAATTCTGAAGCATTGGCTTATTATGGAGATGTTGTAGAAAAACACTCTAGTAGTATTTGGTATGAAAAATCTTTGTTTCAAAAAGGGTACATAAGTTTAAAAGAGAATAAAAACGAAGAGGCTATATCAAGTTTTACAAAATTGATTCAAGAAAAACCTCAAAGTAAATCTGTCCCAGAGGCATATTTTTATAAAGCTCAATCCTATTCGAATTTAAAAAATTACACCAATGCAATAGCAGATTATGATTATATCATAAATAACTTTTGCCGAGTTAGTTTAAATGGAAAAACATCTTTGGCTGCAGATGCCTTAACAGAATTGGAGTCTATTTCTACTGTTAAAGGCATGACAACTGCTGAATATTTAGAGCGGTTAGAACGTGTTAGCAAATGTGCACCTGGTGTAGACATAGAATCAAAAAAAATAGAGCTAGCAAAAAACCAATATTTCGAAGGATTAAATAACGAAGCCTTGGCAAGTTTTGATAATTTCTTAAAAGAATATCCAGAATCTAAATATACACTAGATGCACAGTATTATTTGGGAGAAGCTTCTTTTGTAGAAGGAGATACAAAAACAGCCAAATTTTATTTAGAAAAAATTTACAACAAGGCTCCTAATAGTTTTTACCTAGACGCAGTATATTATTTGGCACAGATAGCAAGTAAAGACTCTGACTACGAGGGTATTAAATTATACAATCAGATTTTAGTCAAAAATGCACAAAATCAAGGAGATTTAATTACAGCTACCTTAAACCTTATGAAAAGTAATTTTGAACTTAAAAATTATGACCAAACTATAGAACAGGCCAATAAAATAGTTAACACAGAACAAGTAAAGGTATCTGCAAGTAACGAAGCAAATCTATTTAAGGGTAAATCTTTTTATTTTAAAAATGATACAACCAATACAAAATCTATTCTTACAAAATTATCTGCTGCCTCTAAAGACATGTATGGTGCAGAAGCCTCTTTTTATCTAGCAAAAATAGAACAAGACAAGAAAAAATATTTGTTATCCAACCAGTTGTTAGACGCACTTATAAAACAGTTCAGTGCAGAGAAGTATTGGGTAAGTAAATCTTACTTGATGATTGGAGATAATTTAAACCTAATGGGAGAATCATTTCAAGCCTTAGCAACATATGAGTCTATAGTTAAGTATTCATCATATGATGATATAAAAACAGATGCCAAGAAAAAAATAGCTATCATTAAGGATCAGAAAGCTAAAGAAGATGAATTAATTAAAAACAAACAGGAAAGCTTTGAAATTGGAAATTAGAAAACTCATTTTAATCTGTATAGGATTTTATTCTTTGGTAACTTTTGCACAAAAAGGAGGTCTAAATGGTGTAGGAGTCACGGTAATAAACCCAAAAGAAATAAAGATAGACACAGCAGAACGTGTTTATGGTCAGGCATCAGATTATGTAGACAACAATGAAGCCGTTGTACAAAACGTAAGTTTTGACTTTGGGTATAAACCACAAGTAAGTACACAAAACATAAAAACTATGGTGGCCATGTATAGGCTTAAAATAGATAAAGCGGATGATAGCAAAAGCGGATTTGTAAGAGCCGGAGCCGGAAACTATGGCAATACTTTATTAGATTTTTATTACGGTAGTAGAGTAAATAAAAAAGTTGCCTGGGGAGTAAATGCAAACCACATTGGAGCTATAAATGGCCCAGTTGCCAAAAAATTATCTTCCTACAGCAACAATAGAGTTGGCATACAGGGCAAATATTTTATGGGAAATTATTTATTTTCTGCCGCCGCAAATTATGAGCGTACCGTAAGTAGGAACTATTCGCCAGCTTTTACTGCATTTGGCACCAAGAAAAAAGCCTCTAAAGAATCAAGTTATGGGGTTGTATCTGCTTTGGTGAAAAAAAACCCTGCAAACAATGTTTTTTTTGATTTAGGCTTGTCAAGTATAAACACAAAAAAAGCACTTCAATTTGATTTTAATACATCACCAAATTATTTTATACTAAATGATTCATTATCAGAATTTTCAATAAAAAATCATTTTGTTCCAAGTTACAAACTTAGTGCGGGCACCATTTATTTAACTACAAATTTTGATTTTTCAACACTAAATGGATTAAAGAAATACAGTAGGAATTTAATCAATGTAAGACCATCATTTGAACATTTTTCAGAAGATAAACGCCTTTTGGGAGAAATAGGATTGATTTTTAATGGAGTAAAAGATTCTACACTGGATAAAAAATTATCGATATATCCTTTTTTGAAAGCATCTTACTTGGTTTCTAAAGAATACCAAGTAATGGTTAGAGGACAACTAAGTGGTGGTATGACACAACAACTTCTGAAAGATGCCTACACAAACAACATTTGGCTAGGTAATTTTGCTCCAAATACCAGCAACAACAAATTGGCTATAAAAACATCTGTAGAAGCGGCACCAATTACTAATTTTAAAGCAAAATTTAAATTTGATTATACCTCCATAGAGAATTTTAATTATTTCTCTCCATCCAATATTGGACTTGGATATTTTGTAAATACGCATGCACAAGATGTTGTAAATGTTGTAAATCCTGGTTTAGAGCTTTCCTATGATTTTCTAGCGGGTCACGGGATTAAATGTTCTTTAGATGCCTTTAATTATACTTCTAAAGATAGACTCTTATACACACCAAATCTAGTAACAGGATTAGAGATTTTTTACAAACTGAAAAAGAATTTCAAATTGAGTTCAGATATTTCTTATATTAGTGGATTAGTTGGTGCAAATAATGTAAAAATGAAATCCATACTTGATTTAAACATCAAAGGGCAATATACATTTAATGATAAAATGGGTGCATTTATTCATGCAAACAATTTGATAGGCAAAAACTATCAATACTTTGATGGATATGCAACACAAGGAATAAATATTTTGGCAGGCTTAACAGTGAACTTTTGAATATAAATACTTACATACAGCAAGCGTTGTACGAACACGAATGTGTTATAGTACCAGGTTTTGGTGGTTTTTTGTTAGAACAAAAATCTTCTAAAATAGATCTTATAAATCATCAATTTTCTGCACCTAGCACTAGTTTGGCTTTTAACTCATC
>JAYVIQ010000203.1:0-8064 GCA_043770215.1 Cytophagales bacterium
ACTATAAATAACCCCGAATAAGGGCCCATATATTCAGAAAATCTATCTTTTACCCAATTGACCAAAAAAGAAATTAGCAGTATAGTAATGGCAATTGGAGCAATAAATACCAACCCTCTAATAAAAAATCCTATGAACTCTGACCATATTTTTTTCATAATGCTAAGGTACATCATAATCTATATAAATTTAAGTATAAATGCATAGGATTTAGTTATATAAAGAGAAGCCAAAACTAAATTTATCTATAATATCCATTCATAAGTAAATGAAACATATAGTAAACACAAAAAAAGGGGCAAAAGCCCCTTTTTTTGTGTTTACTATTTTCAACTAACAAATTAGCCAATTGCTACTCGTTCAAAAGAAGTAACTGTCAAACCTTTTTGTACTGATTCTAACATTTGAGCGACAGTTTTAGAGCCATCTTTAACAAAATCTTGCTCTAACAATGTGTTGTCTTTAAAATATTTAGTCAATTTTCCTTGAGCAATCTTATCAACTATAGCTTCTGGCTTACCTTCTGCCAATGCCAATTCTCTTCCAATTGCTAATTCTCTTTCTATAGTTACAGCATCTACAGCTTCTTTGTTTAATGCAATAGGATTCATTGCAGCAATTTGCATAGCCACATCTTTACCAGCTTCTTCTGCGCCAGTAGCAGATAAACCTACTAAAACACCTAACTTATTGTTTGAGTGGGAGTAAGAAACTACAGAAGCACTTTCAACTTTAACAACTTTAAGTATCTCTATTTTTTCTCCAATTTTACCAATATAATCTACTAAATTATCAGAGATAGAACGCCCATCCTTGAAGTTAGCAGCCAATGTTGCTTCTGCGCTGCCTAAATTATTAGCAACTACAACATCCGCTATTTCGTTTGCTAGAGTTACAAATTCTGCATTTTTAGCTACAAAGTCAGTTTCGCAACCTAAAGCAATAGCATAACCAGTTTTACTGTCTGCACTTACTTTTACAACTACTGCACCTTCTGTTGTTTCTCTGTCTGCTCTTTTTTCAGAAACTTTTTGACCTTGTTTTCTCAAAAACTCAATAGCCTCATCTATGTTTCCGTCAGCTTCAGTCAAAGCTTTTTTGCAGTCCATCATTCCTGCTCCAGTAATTTGTCTTAATTTATTTACGTCTTGTGCTGTTATTGTAGCCATTTTTTTGGATTTAATGTTTTAAAATCTAGTTTAAACAAATTGAACACTCGATTTTGTTCGAGTGTTCAATGATTATTTTCTCAATACAGAAATTATGAAATTATTCTTGTTCAGAAGCAACTTCTTCGTCTATAGCTTTTTTCTCAGCTATGTCCTCTTTTTCCTTATCGTTTTCTTTGTCTTTTTTGCGCTCTTGTAATCCCTCTTCAATTGCAGCTGTAATTACTTTTACAATTGCTTTTACAGATTTAAATGCATCATCATTTCCTGGGATAGCGTAATCTACTGAGTCTGGATTAGAGTTAGTATCTACGATACCAAAAACTGGGATACCTAATTTTTTTGCTTCTGCAACTGCAATATGCTCTTTTTTAACATCTACAATAAACAAAGCTGCAGGAAGTCTAGTCAAATCTGCAATACCGCCCAATACTTTTTCTAGTTTCTCACGCTCACGTTGCATCATCAAACGCTCACGTTTTGCTAAGTTTTTGTACGCTTCGTCTTTCATTAATTTCTCCATAGAAGAAAGTTTTTTCAACGATTTACGTACAGTAGCAAAGTTAGTCAACATACCACCTAACCATCTTTCAGAAACGAAAGGCATGTTTAAGTTTCTTGCTTCTTCTGCAATTATCTCTTTCGCTTGTTTTTTAGTAGCCACAAACATAATTTTTCTACCACTTTTAATGATATTTTTAATTATTTCTGAGCTTTCTTCTAAGCAAGCAATTGTTTTATTTAAATCTATGATGTGGATACCATTTTTCTCCATGAAAATATATGGAGCCATTCTTGGATCCCATTTTCTAGTAAGGTGACCAAAATGAACACCTGCATCCAGTAATTCTTTGTAAGTAGCTTTTGCCATTGTGTTCTTGTCTTAACGTTTACTAAATTGGAATCTTTTTCTTGCTTTTGCACGACCGTATTTCTTACGCTCAACCATACGAGGGTCACGAGTAAGGAATCCTTCTTTTTTGATCGCTGGTTTGTTTTCAAGGCTCACTTCTACAAGTGCTCTTGAAATAGCGTGTCTTACTGCTTCTGCTTGACCTGCAATTCCACCACCATCTACATTTATTTTAATGTCAAAGCTATCAGCCTGACCAACAAGTGTAAGTGGTTGTTTTACGATAATACGTAAAACTTCTGTAGTAAAGTAATTCTCAAACTTTCTACCGTTTACTGTAATTTCTCCTTTTCCGTCTTTTAGGTAAATTCTCGCTACCGCAGTCTTTCTTCTACCAATTGTGTTTACTACTTCCATCTTAGAATTTTAATTCGATTGGTTGTTGCGCTTCGTACTGGTGTTTATCACCTTCTACTACATGCAAATTTCTATACATTTGACTGCCGAGAATAGACTTAGGTAACATACCTTTTACAGCTTTCTCTAATATTCTTGTAGGATGCTTTGCTAGCATATCTCTAGCAACCACAGTTTTTTGCCCGCCTGGGTATAAAGTGTGGGAGATGTATTCTTTACCTTTCCATTTCTGTCCAGTAAATTTAACCTTCTCAGCATTAATTACAATCACATGATCTCCACAGTTTGTGCTAGGAGTATAGCTAGGCTTGTGTTTGCCTTTAACTATCTTAGCGATTTCGCTCGCAATTCTACCTACAGTCTGACCTGAGGCATCTACCACGAACCATTTGCGTTCAACAGTAGCTTTTTTTGCGTATGACGTTTTATAACTTAATGCGTCCATTTATTTTTGTTTACAACTTTTGTTTTCACCATCAATTTTTGACGGATTGCAAAGATACTTGCTTTTATTTTATTTTACAAAACTTTAATTGAAATATTTAGTTAAAAAGATTGCCAATTTGTTATTACTCAATGGCTTTATTTTTACCTTGAAGTCTCTTTTTAAGCAAAAGCATTAAAAAATCCATTTTGTGGTTAAAACACACCCACCAAAACCGTATAAAAGCACCCAAAAATACATCTAAAGGGTTATGATCTCCTAAATGAATGCTAGAATATGCTACTAATACACTCATAAAATATGCATATACCATAAAAACACCAATTTTAATTTTGTAAGGCTAGTGATGTAACTGTATAAAAACTAATATGATGTATGCCCTGAAGGCATAGTAAGGTAAAAACTTTTTGATATTTGGTTTTACGAAAAAATATTTCTCATAAGGCTGTTCTCTATAAATTAATATTTTCAAACCAGTTGTAACACCTATGTTTAAAGCCACACCTCCACCCCTATTCTTATTTCTTTACTTTTTAAAAGAGTATCTATACTTAAACTACCTGTAAAATATGTTATTGTTGGATGTAATAAAATGATTAAGGGGGTTGTATAGCTAGAGACCAGAATAAAATATGAAACTAGCAGCGTATTTCTGTGCACGTAAATTGCTTTCAGGAAATTAACCTTTAAATTTTGCTCAACAATTAAATTTCGAAAGTTAAAAAAAAATGGATGTGCTAGTTTTATGCCTTAAGAGTTTGTGTTGCTTTACGCATCTTTTCGTGATCTTATTTTTGTTCCGTTAACGTAAGTTAAAATACTCTTTGTTTTGGTTGTATAAAAAATGATGCTTTGTCTAATTAAATATGAAAACAAAAAATTATTTTGTTAGAATTAAAAGTAGTTCTTACGTTTTTAATAGAATGTCAATTACAAATAATTGGAACACCTTCATTATCTAGTTCTGTACCAAACCAAATGCAAGCAAAATCTCTATTTATTCCTATTCCAATAGCGTTCCATTTCATTTTGGCCCAAATTTCTTTGTTTAAAATTACGTCATTATGTCCCTTAGATTTTTTCCAACCATCTAGCGCTGTCTCTACAGTAACTGTATCACCACTAAAATTATTGAACTGTGAAAAACCATGAGTTATCTCAAAACCTAACCCTCTATAATTTGTAAGTTCATGAGGTTTATCCCACATACAATTGGCTTTTTTATGATCTTCTGTATAGCAGCATGAAGACCATTTTCCTTTATCTGACCAACTGTGCATATTGCATCTGGTACTAAATGGTCTATTGTAGCTTAAATCATAGGCGTGTGTTTGGGCAACTTTTGATAGTGCAAAGGATAATTTTATCTCACGCAACCCATTTTCTTTTCTGTACTTATTTATTTCATTAAAAAGTTTCATTTCTTTGGCAGATAGACAAATGGGCAACTCTTTTCCTGATGTTAAATTAGTAAAAGAACTAACAAAAAATAAAGTAATGAAAATGAATTGAAAGCGTCTAAAATTCATATTTTTTGTCAAAATCATTTTATCAACCTCAAGTCATTAAATACGCTTGCATCTTTCCACCCTAAATCCTTGTCTTTACCCGCAATTGGAATGGAACTGATAAAATTTTCTCTTTCATTGCTTGTATCATTGTCACAGTAATTTAGACAAAAACCCAATATTTTATTCTTTTTGAGTTTAACAGAATTGTTCTTTTTCCCGTCAGTATATGTATCATCATAAATATCTATTGCAAACTCCCAAACCGATGTTTTACCTATGGTTTTTTTTGCTGTTTTGATGTGATTATTGTACAAATGTGGTTTCTGATCTGTTCCTAAATCTACAACATCTTTACAGTTAAGAGCTACATGGTAAGCAAATGCTTTATGATTGAACTGATGTAAATCATTTCCGTTATTCTCATCTATAAATATCTCTACACAATCATCGTTCCACCAAGAAGAATCCCATTTTTCGTGAATATCTATTAAACTGTCATCCAAGATTTCTACCAAAAGGTACAGTTTATCTTGATCCCAACTTAGTTTAAACTTACCCTCGAAATCATTTCTAGAATAAGGTTTACCTAACCAAATGTTATTAATAGGATACCACGTTTGATTTTCCCAGGCTTTATCAGATGAATCTCCGTCTATTTTAGGCGATATATTAGCAAAATTTGCAGCTAATTGAAACCTATTTTTGTCTGTAGAATCATTTTTAAAAAATTGGCGTAAAGTATCTTCTACAACTACATCTACTGGTTTTTTGTCTGGTTGCGTAAACTCACAAGAGATTGCTAAATACGCAAAAGAAAGTACAAAAATTATTTTATTCATATTCAAAATTACATAATTCTAAGGAAACTACAATAGAGTGCTAAATATCCTTGAAAAAACTATCAATATTTCCTACTTTAGTAGATTAATTGACAACATTGTGGATAGAGTTCTATACTACTCTATATAAATACTTGTAAATGAGCACTTCTTTAAAAAAATTAGACAAAATATTAGTAGCCAATAGAGGCGAAATTGCTATTAGAGTTTTACGTGCAGCTTCTGAGCTAAAAATCAGAACAGTAGCAATGTATACCTATGAAGACAGATATTCTTTGCATAGATACAAAGCTGATGAAGCTTACCAAATAGGTGCAGATTCTGATCCGTTAAAACCTTACTTAGATATTGAAGGAATTATAAAATTGGCTAAAGATAACGGGGTAGATGCCATTCATCCGGGGTATGGTTTTCTTTCAGAAAATTTACAATTTGCAACACGTTGTAGAGAAGAAGGTTTGATTTTTGTGGGGCCGTCTGTAGAAGCTATGGCCCAAATGGGCGATAAAATAGCCTCAAAAGATTTGGCTATTAAAGCAGGGGTGCCCATCATACAAGATTCTCAAAAAGACCTTACAGATGTAGAAGTTGCTAGAACTGAAGCTGCTAGAATTGGATATCCTATTATGCTAAAAGCTGCTGCAGGTGGTGGTGGCAGAGGCATGAGGGTTTTGCGTAACGAAAGCGATTTGGATATGCTTTTTCAAGCAGCCAAAAACGAAGCACTTAAATTTTTTAGTGACGATACTGTTTTTTTAGAAAAATTCATAGATCAACCAAAACACATAGAAGTTCAACTTTTGGGAGATGAGCATGGAAATCTAGTTCACTTGTATGAGAGAGATTGCAGTGTGCAAAGACGTTTCCAGAAAGTTGTAGAAGTGGCCCCATCACCTAGTTTATCTCAAAAAACTAAAGACAGCTTGTATGACTACGCTACCCGATTGGGTAAATTGGTAAATTATAGTTGCGCTGGTACAGTTGAATTTTTAGTGGATAAAGAAGAAAACATTTTCTTTATAGAAGTAAACCCTAGAGTACAAGTAGAACATACTATTACTGAAGAGATTACAGGAATAGATATTGTAAGATCTCAGATATTAATTGCAAAAGGGCATAAATTATCTGACCCGGTTATTTTTATTAAAAGTCAAGAAGATGTAGAATGCAATGGTTTTGCAATACAATGCCGTATAACTACAGAAAATCCTGAAGAAAACTTTAAACCAGACTACGGAACTATTATAGCATATAGAAACGCTGGTGGTTTTGGAATTAGATTAGACGAAGGAAGTACCTATGCTGGAATGAAAATTTCTCCATTCTTTGACTCTATGTTGGTAAAAGTAAGTGCTTGGGGAAGAACCTTAAATGGAGCTTCAGACAGGCTTTACCGTTCATTAACTGAGTTTAGAATTAGAGGTGTAAAAACCAATATCGGATTCATGGAAAATGTAATTACCCATGAAGTGTTTAGAAGAGGAGAATGTACTGTAAATTTCATAGGTGATCATCCAGAATTATTCAAAACAAAAAGAGTTTTGGATAGAGGCACAAAAACATTAAAATACATTGCCAATGTTTCTGTAAATGGATTACCTGAAATTAAATTCGTAGATCCTACAAAAGTACTTGTAATACCTACCATTCCTAAATTTGATTCTTCTGCTCCTTTTCCAAAAGGGACAAAAGATAAATTAAATGAACTAGGTAGAGATGGATTTGTGCAATGGCTAAAAAATGAGAAACAAATACATTATACAGATACTACTTTTAGAGATGCTCACCAAAGCTTATTGGCAACAAGAGTACGCTCTAGAGATATTTTATCCATTACAGAAAGTTACGCAAAAAACAACCCTCAGATATTTTCTGCTGAAGTTTGGGGTGGAGCCACTTTTGATGTGGCACTTAGATTTTTGCATGAGTGTCCATGGAAACGCTTACAAGAAATGCGCAAGACCATGCCAAATATTTTGCTTCAAATGTTGTTTAGAGGATCAAACGGCGTGGGATATAAAGCATACCCAGACAATCTAAACATCAAATTCATAGAGAAAGCGGCTGAGAATGGAATAGATATTTTTAGAATATTCGATTCTTTGAATTGGATGGAGGCAATGAAGACAAGCATTAAAGCGGTAAGAGAAAATACAAATTCTTTGGCAGAAGTTGCTTTATGTTATACAGGAGATGTTTCTAATCCTGATAATAAAAAATACAATTTACAGTACTATGTAGATTTGGCTAAGCAAATAGAAGATGCTGGTGCTCATATCCTTTGCATAAAAGATATGGCTGGTTTATTAAAACCTAGAGCAGCAGAAATATTAATTCCAGCACTTAAAGAGGCGGTAAAGATTCCAATTCATTTGCATACTCATGATACATCTGCCATACAAGTTTCTACTTATTTTAGAGCCATAGAGTCAGGTGTGGATGTAATCGATTGTGCTATAAGTTCAATGTCAGGATTAACTTCTCAACCAAGTTTAAATGGTATGGCTGCCTTAATGAAAGGGCACGAAAGAGAAAATAAGTTAAACCTTGAATCTTTAAATGAATTTGCCACATACTGGGAAGATAGAAGAGAATTTTATTATCCATTTGAGTCTGGATTAAAAGCTGGAACGGCACAAGTATATGATAATGAAATACCTGGAGGTCAATATTCAAATTTAAAACCTCAAGCAGCATCTGTGGGTTTAATTGGGCAAGATTTTGAAAAGGTAAAGAAAAACTATGCGGTTGTAAATAGAATGTTTGGTGATATAGTTAAAGTTACCCCTTCTTCTAAAGTGGTTGGAGATATGGCTATATTTATGACTTC
>JAYVIQ010000204.1:0-2711 GCA_043770215.1 Cytophagales bacterium
CTTATTCCTTGGTTGCATAACTTCCAAAAAGACAACAAATTGGAAGTTAAATACATTCGATGCGACAATTCAAAAGAAAACTTATTTCTCATTGATAGAATCAAAGAAGATTCTATTTTAACGGTGAAATTTGAGCTAGTCGCTCCTTACACCCCTCAACAAAATGGTAGGGTGGAAAGAAAATTTGCAACTTTATATGGTAAAGTCAGAGCAATGCTAAATTGGGCTAAATTAACGCCATACTTGCGTTACAGTTTGTGGGCTCAATGTGCCAACACAGCATCTCAGTTAGAGAACATCCTGACTAAAAGAGAAGGAGAGCAATCTGCCTCTCAGAAATTTTATGGTAACAACCCTTCATGGGTGAAGAATTTACGTACTTTTGGTGAAATTGGTATAGTTCATGATGGTGAACACGCAAAAATTCGGGGAAAACTCACTGATAGAGGAATTATTTGCATGTTCACTGGATACAGTGATAACCATGCATCAAATGTGTACCAATTTTTAAAATTAGGTACTCATCAGATAATCAAGTCCAGAGATGTAACCTGGCTAAATCAAAGTTATGGAGAGTTCAAGAAACTCAAACAAAATGAAATTTTAAGTGTAGAGGATAAAGAAGAAGAAGAAGAAGAAGAAGAACCAATAGTTAATTCAGTCATCAATCATGAAGAGAATAACTTAGAGGTAATTCCAGAAAATCAAAATAATCAGGAAGAAGAAGATTCAGATGAAGACAGTGAAGAGGAAAATCAAATTGTCGGACCTGTTCCACGCGCACCAAGAGGCGGGAATAGGGAAATCAGAAATCTGAGAACTTCATACAATCCTTTTCCAGCTGGAACTAACAGGGAGATTAAAAACTTAACAACTTCCTACAATCCAAATCCAGTGGATCACGCAGAAACAGCAATGTTAGCAAGAATGCATGAAACTGCATTACTAGCAAGACTATTTGAGAAAGCATTAGTGTCAACAATTCATGACGGAAATCCAGAACCCTAAACTTATCGGGAAGCCAAACAAAGCAAAAACTGGAAATCTTGGCAGAATGCAATGGCAATAGAATTCAAAAACATGGAAGACAAGAAAGTTTGGGAAATCCATGAGAAAAAGAAACTTCCATCAGGAAGGAAATTAATTGGTAATAGATGGGTATTTGCTCAAAAGGATGACGGCAGGTACCGTGCAAGGACAGTTACAAAAGGTTTTAGTCAAGTCCCTGGCAAAGATTTTCAGGAAAATTATGCTCCAGTGGTTAATGACACTACTTTCCATTTGGTTCTAGCACTTAAAGTGATCTTCAAGTTAGAAGCTGGACAATTTGATATTGAAACAGCATTCTTATATGGAGATCTAGATGAAGAATTATGGATGCAATTGCCTGAAGGATACAGTGACTATGTGCGCGACACGCATGGTAAAGCTGTCAGTGAATCAACACATTGTGTTAAATTACTGAAAGCACTGTATGGGTTAGTTCAAGCAGCAAGGCAGTGGTGGAAGAAATTCAAGGAAGTCATGAAAACTATTGACTACACACCAAGTGGTACTGATCCTTGTCAATTTTTGAAACAGACAAAGGACAAGAGTAAGAGTGCTTTTGTCATTATCTAGGTTGATGATGGTGGCATTTTTAGCTCTAAGGAGAACATTGATGAATTAATCAAAGCGTTAAGCAAGGATTTCAAAGTAAAGTATCTAGGTAAACTAGAACATTTTGTTGGATGCCACATAATTGAGAATAAGGCAAAAGACACAATGTGGATTCATCAACCAAAACATCTAAAGCATTTAAAGAAAGCATTTGGTAAATTCATCCACACAACAAGAGTTTATGCAGCTCCAGCAAGTCCTAAGACCATGTGTACACGTCCACAGGAAGGTGACACATGTATTTCTGCTGAAGAACAGACGAAATTTCGCTCTGGAGTAGGTATGTTACTCTATTTGGTAAAACACTCAAGACCAGACATCTCTAATGCTGTCAGAGAACTTTCCAAGGTTGCAGATGGTGCTACACCAGGACATTGGAAAGCCATGATCAGGTTAATCAAGTATGTGATTGACACTGAATATCATGGTCTAAAGATTAAACCAAGGAAACAAGATGAAATGTTTCATTTGGAAGGAATCTCTGATAGTGAATATGCAGGAGATAAAGACAGCAGGATCAGCGTTTATGGCTACATTTTGTATTTCTGTGGAGCTCCCATTTCCTGGAAATCTAAGTCAGGAAAGAGTGTGACTCTATCTTCAACTGAAGCAGAATACTTTGCTATGTCTGAAGTGGCAAAAGAGGTTATCTACACCAAGCAGTTAGCTGAATCCATGGGTATTAAAATCAAGTTACCAATCATAATTCGAGTTGACAATGTTGGAGCAATCTACATTGCAAACAACTATACTATGAGTCAGAGGACAAAGCACATTGATATTCGTGCACATTTTGTCAGAGAATTCATTGAAGATGGTATCTTAAAAATAGTCTTCATTAAATCAGAAGACAATGACGCAGATATATTCACAAAGAATACAAGTGAAGAATTGTTCAACAAGCATGCAAGCAAAAATGTTGAAAAGGTAAACAAAGAAAGTTACAAGTGAACAATAGGAAGGATGTTAGAATACATGATTTGATTTGTTTATTGTTCATTGTAAAGTTCCAATTTTAAGTAAATTGAGAAATGAAGCAATGTGATATAAAT
>JAYVIQ010000205.1:0-29323 GCA_043770215.1 Cytophagales bacterium
TTCCAAAAACAAGTATTCCTAAAATAGATCCTAATTTATCTTTTAGTGCTATTTTGTCTTCATTTAGAAAGATAGCTGCAAAAAATCTACCTATCATAGCACCACCCCAATAAACCGCTAAAAATTTATCGGCTTCTATTTTGGGTAAATTGGCTATGTTTTTTAATTCTAAGAAATTTATAATCGTAGAACCTATAGATACTTCACCACCTACATACATAAATATACAAATAACGCCCAATATTAGATGTGGGTAAGCAAATGCACCTTTTCCTTTAGGAATTTTGTTATCGCTTTCACTTGTAATGGTGGGTAAATCTGAGAATAAAATAAATACAGCCAAAGCTATAAGCGTTAGGGTTAATCCTATGTAAGGGATTTCTATAGTGTCTAAAGGGCGTGCATCTGTTTCTCCTGCGCAAGAAAAGATTAAAATACCTCCAACAATAGGGGCTATGGTTGTTCCTAATGAGTTAAAGGCTTGAGTCATATTTAGCCTACTTGAAGCAGACTCTGGCTTTCCTAACAAAGAAACGTATGGGTTTGCGCCCATTTGTAAAATGGTAACCCCAGATGCTAATACAAAAAGAGCCACTAAACAAAGGTTAAAAGATTCTGCAATTGTAGCAGATACATAAAACAAGAAGCAGCCTAGCGCCGATACAAGTAAGCCAACAATAATGGCTTTTTTGTATCCGTATTTGGCTATTAAATCTATACCTGATATTGATAACAAAAAATAAAGTAAAGAAATAATGAAAAAAGCACCAAAAAAAGCAGATTGTACAAACATTGCTTGAAAAGAACTTAATTCAAATACTTCTCTAAATTTGGGTACTAATATATCATTCATGCAAGTAATAAAACCCCACATAAAAAATAGTAGCGTTACCACTATTAATGGTCCAGTATAATTTTTGTTAGGGTCAAATGTAGCGTTTTGATTTTCTGAACTATGCGATGAAGCTCCAGCCATGTTTGTTAAATTTAATTTCTATGATTTATAAATGTTGTTGCGAATATACAGGAAAAGTTGGCATTCACTTATTTTTTTGCTGTTTTTTGTCTTAAAATGAACTACATCTAATTCAAAATTTCAAATTTATTTTTTTTAAAGGAGTATCTTACTCAAAGTTTTTTGAATAATTAAAAAAATACTTTGTAGTAACAATTTTAAAAAAAACACCAAAATAATGATATTTTAATGAGCTTTTGTGGTATTGAAATGGTATTTGAAGGCATCATTTTACAGCTAAATTCATTTATTTGTAAAGCTTTCAGCCACTATAAATTGTTTTTTAAGTAAAATGAATCTTATTTTGTAGGACTTAAATATCATTGAAGATTAAAATATTTTAGTTTAAAATAAAAAAAAAGTGTAATATTGTTATTACGTGTTCAAAAATAAATGCTTAAAAATCAGCATGGTCTACGTCTGGTTGTGTTTTGAAAAAGTAACTTAAAAATAGCTAAACAATGAAAAAATTAACTTTAGTATCATTGATTTTTGTATTTGCTTTTTGGTCTTGTAGACCCGAGGTAAATTCGGTAGTAAAATTTTCATCGGCAGATTCTTTCTCTCCCGGTATAGCCAAAACGGGAGATACAGTAGATATTTTAGGAGGATCTTTGAAAGGATCTAAAGTTTTTTTAGACGATATTGAAGTCCCTTTACTATCTAGCTCAGATGGATTGCTGCAGTTTGTAGTAACAGATAACCTTACAAAGTCTAACCCAAAAGGTGTTTTCGAATTATCAGTTAAATTTAAAGATGGTTCAAGCACAAAGTTTAGTCAAAACATAGTATTAAACTATATTTATACCCTAACGGACAAGGTTACCTGGCTAAAAAATTATGTAGTAAAAGATGCCATAAATGATACGCTAAGCAAGGGGCCAGCTCAACTATTAATATCTGATTTTGATGGCCATGGAGCCCGTGCAGCAAATGCAACTAATAGATTTGACCAGACGCAATGGACTTCTCTAGTTAAGCAAGGAGGAAGTAGTCTAATAGGCAGTAATGTACTTGGGGTAGCTTCTTCAAAAGCAAAGGGTAATTATTTTGCATTGCAACTAAACCCTGAATTTGTAGAAAATGGCACTTCAGGCTTTGTTGGTGAATTTATATCTGCTACCGAAGTATCTAACAATAGAGATGAAGCTTGGGCAATCAATTTTTCTGCTTTACCAGGAAGTAAAATAAGAATACCTACAGAAAACAGAAGGAAAATCAATACCATAAGTATGGATGATACCTATTTGAATTTTTACGTTTTTAAAAACAACAAAGAAAAAACCTTGTTACGTACCTACATCACTAGTGATTTATTAGCTGGTTCTACTCAGTTTGCTTACAATCCGCAACCTTCTGACGGTCTATCTGAATGGAAACTGATGAGTATTCCCTTCCGCTCATTTAGAACTGGCTATGGTTTTGATTCTAAAGCTATTGAGGTTGTAGACTACCCAACATTGAATAAATTAAATTTTACTTTTACACATGCTGACAAAGCAGCAGAGACGCCAAGTAACCCTTCAGCTTGGGTAAATCCTGCTACTGGAGAAGTTCAAATTTATTTAGATCACATTATCATTACACAAGGTGGTCCTTATTTAGAACCGCCAACAAAATAATACAACAAATAAGAAGAATGCATAAAAGAATAGTTTCCATTAAAACCTTGCTTTCTACGCTCTTGCTTGGGGTCTCTGGTTGTTTGCTGGCAGGTACAGCAGATGATTCTACTAAGACTACGGTAAAGAGAGGGGTGTCTCTACTACCAGCAACTGTTGGTAAAACAGATTTTTTAGGAAGTATAAAGGTATCTGGCGATGCTCGTTTTTTCATGATTTACAGAGACATGGAGAAACAGTACACAGACCAAGTTACCTCAAGTAAAAATCTAGGCTTTTTGGCATATCCAAACTCAGGAGGGGGTAATGCAGCAGGTAAGCCAATGGTAGAGTTTGCAATTACAGCTAAGCCAAGTTCTAAATCAGAAGTGTCTTTGGGTTACGCATTAGCACATACATTTACGGGCGTAGATAGTACAGCTAAGTTTGCTCAGATAAGGAACTTAATCAACTTTGGAGGCAAGGTAAGTACAGACTATGGTTTGTTTGCTTTACAAACAGGTGGTGGTGTATTATGGACTACACTTAGTCCGCTTACAATGAGCAACACTGAGTACAGACCAGATAATTTTGATCGTTTAGAATGGGATTGGTACACAAATTCTTGGTCTAAATACAAAGATTTTTATAACGCATCTGCTGGCTTGAGCAGTCAAAATTCAGGGGCAATAGGTTTGCAAGGGTTTAAGTTCTCTGGTCAAGGCTTGCCAGTAGGCTTAGGTTTTGATGTCATGTATGGGCGTACAAACCAAAGTGTAGACCAAAATGCAGTGCTGGCAAACCCGCCAAATTATGTGCTTGGTGCTAGGGTAAACAAGCAAGTAAAGGCACATACTTTTGGTGCAAATTATTATTTGCAAACAGGCTATACAAACAATATAGATGATATTAGGGATTATCAAGAAATATTGACAGTAGATGGAAAATTGGATGTAAAAGACATCAAATTTTATTTCGAAACTGGATTAGGTAGAATAGGTAATCCTCTTTATACAACCAAAGATTTTGGTAAAGCCCTTATTGTAAGAGCAAATGTACCTGGAGACAAATTTGGTTTTCCACTCAGTATTCAAGCATTTAGCATATCAAATGATGTTGTAAGTAATGTAAGTTCAACCGTAAATTCTAATATTTTTGCTCCAAATGGTGGTTTTGCAAGAGATCCTAACTACGCTACTGCGTTATTTGTAAATGCTTTGTTAGAAACAGGGCAAACAGCAAACAACAGAATGGGTGCAAGTTTAATTGGATCAAAGCAGATTAAAAATCTTAAAATAGAATTTGGGATGTCTTTAACACAAGAACTAGAAAATCTACACGACACAATAACTTTTCAGCATAGAGCAAATAATTTCTCACGTTCTAGATTCAATCCTTGGTTGCAAAATGCAGGACCTTATCAAAGAGTTAAAAACATTTTTCTAAGATCTTTTGAGTTCTTAACCATTACTGATGCAACTTCAGACTATAAAAAAGGTTTTTCTACATTAGATTTAAGTTTAAACTACAAAACTACCTTACTGAAGAAAGACGTAATATTTAAGTTTTTTCAGACCTATGGCTCTATACAAGAAGGGGTACTACCAACATTTACTGACAAAGCATTTTTGAGACAGTGGTATGGGCAAGCAATTGCTTTTGTGAAATTGACAAACAAAGTATGTGTTCTTGGTTTCTATGAACAAGAAAGAAATCTTGGAAACAAAAGAACTAACCTCTCAGACTACAATGGCTTAGCAATGGAGCAAATTGGAGATGGATATGGTTATGGATTAGATTATGATTTTTCTCAATTTGCTGGA
Source organism: Cytophagales bacterium (assembly GCA_043770215.1). Classification (GTDB taxonomy): domain Bacteria; phylum Bacteroidota; class Bacteroidia; order Cytophagales; family JAAEPT01; genus JAYVIQ01. Next base: position 4,440 of record JAYVIQ010000205.1, read on the forward strand.
GTGTACTTAAGACATAGATTTATGTACAACCAGGATTTGAATTTTGTAAAAGACAGTTTCAAAGGACAAGAAGTAACAGTAGAACTTAAAGTATTCTTTTAATAGGTAATCATGATAAAGTTAAGCAGAATAATTATTACATCAATATGTCTAGTAAGTGCAGCATATACAAGCGCTCAGACACAGTTTTATGTAGAAGGTTTGGGGCGTGCTCAAATAGCAAATGATGCATTGAAAGGCAATGTGTTGGCATCTGACACAATAGGTGGAAAAAAACAAATTGAGCGTAAAAATACAGGGGGATATACCTTATTAGATTTAGGTTTTAATATAGAGAAAAAGGATAAATTTTACTTAAACACTATTTTAAGAGGTAGAAATAGTTTTGGTTTGTTTTGGGGAGAAGGAACAACATTTGAATTTCGTAAAATTACTTTTGGTGGTCTAATTGGTACAGGAGTAAAGTATGAGTTAGGCGATATTTATGTTGAAATGTCTCCATACACATTATTCATGCCAGAAGCTGATTATAGTAAATACGAATCTAATTTATTTGGTTTAAGAAGAGATATCTTAAAATATGAAAACTTTTTAGACGGAAATTCTCGTTTTCAGCAAGGAATTAAAGCAGATGGCACATTATTATTTACAAAAGGGATTGAAAAATTGCATCTTGCAGGTTTTGCTACACGTACTCAAGAAATAACACAATTAGGAGATCCAGACATTATTATGGCTGGGGCAAGTATAAAAGCAATGCAAGGGAAATTTGGGACTTTAGGTGTAAACTTAGTGAGTTTGTTTGATTTGCCTGTTGCTACAAATGTAGAAGAACTAAGCGCCAGTACACTTACAGCGAACATAAATCCATCAATTAAAGTAAATGATAAGTTGATAATAGGGATAGATGCTGAAGTAGGCGGTTCTAATTACAGCTCTTCTTTTACTGGTTCTGTACCACAGAAACTTGCTTTTTCTGGATATTTGTTAGATGCAAAAGCAAAACTAGAAATGAAAAAGTACAAAGCTGTTTTTTATGCGGGGTATAAAAATGTAGATGCCTCCTTTAGAGCTCCAGCAGCACAAACTAGAAGAATAAACGATAACCAGTCTTCACAAGTTTTCCCAACTAATGCAGTAGACGTAGCGGGTGCTAAAGTTTTAAGAAGCACGTTGTTGTTTGATAGATTTACACAAGAAAATATGTATAGACAAGGAATAAGCAAAACCTTGCAATCTTTTAATCCAGCTTTTAACAATGTAAACCCTTACGGCGCAGCAACCCCTAACCGTAAAGGATTTGTTATAGATGTAATCAAAGGGATAAGCAAAGATGCTTTAAGTTTTGATTTGCATGCTCAATTATTATCTGAAATAGATGCTGATAATACTACTAATGCTAGCTTACGTAAATTTACCTCTATTACATCAGGAGTTTTGGTAAATATCTCCAAAATAGCAGATTTTAAGAAAGATGTAAATGTATCCTTTGGTTATCAAATGGAAAATACCACACGAACTGGTAATGAAAGTGTAGATTTAGTATCTTCTGTGATAGATGTAGCAGCATCTGCAGAAGTTGCAAATGATTTTGATTTGATGTTTGGTTTAAAACATTACACAGCAGATGGTAATGAGTATACAAGCACAATAAATCAAGTGAATTACACAAGGGAAATATTTACTCCAAGAGCTTACAATACAAGTGAATTAGTACTTTCAATGGGGGCACGTTTAAGATTTACAGAGAAAAGTGCACTTACTGTTACATATTCTATTTTAGATAGTGCCAATTTGTTATCATCTTCTTCAGATGATTACAAATGGAATCAGTTGTTTGTGAATTATACTATGAAATTTTAATTGAATAAATGATGAAGGTAACTACATTGCTAAGACAATATTGGATATTTTTCTTTTCATTGTCATTTTTAGTGGCATGCATTAAGGAAGATCCAAACGTTCCAGCCACACAAAGGTATGTCTCTGCTTCCAAAGATTTCAGGGTAAATAAATTTGATTTATCTTTACCTGATGCATCAGCTATAGATTTCTCTAAAGATAGCTTAGGTTTTGAAGCTGATTTTAATGAAGAAGTAACTTGGACAATAACAATAAAAAGTAAATTAGCAATAAAAGTAATTTCTGGTACTTCAAAGAGTTTAGATCCTAAGCAAATATATTGGGATGGAGCTTCTGATAATGTATATTTCTTTAATCCAGATGAACCATTGTCCATACAAATTTCTTTTTTAGGGTCTGATGTAGTTTTGAACGAAAACAAATATAAAGTAGGTAAGTCTAAGGTGTTTCACAAAAATAAAATTACCACTGTTGTAGCAGATTTTGAATTAGCAACAAATGATAATGAATCTGTTATTTTTCAAAAAGACGCTATAAATATTTTTTTCGATCCTTTTGAAGGAATATCTACAAAAAATGATGGCTTTATTCTAGATTCTGTTTCCACTTTTCCTAGAGTACCCCAAGGAAAACGATATATTTATTTGCATGGAAAAGATATTTTAGGAGCCGCAGGCTCTTTCTATATTGGTGGTTTTAACAATTCATCCAAATCTTTTTTATTAAAATCTAAACCTTTAGATCAAGTTTACATTAATTTTCTTGCCAACTCTAACGGAAATAAAACAACAAAACTTATCATAGAGCTTACAGGTGTTGGCGGTGATGAATTTAGAGCAGAAAAAAATGTTACGTGGGATGGTTGGAGAATGGTAAGCATAAAATTGTCTGACTTTACTCAAAGTACATCTGGAGCTTTAGGCACTGCCAAAATTTTACCAGCTGCATTGAAGCAAGTTGCTTTTCAAATCCATTCCGGTGGTGGACCAGGTAGAGAGGCTAAAGCATTTATAGATTATATATGTTTTACATACGACGCACCATTTAGTCAAGCACAGTAATGATCAAAATGAAAACAGAAATAAAACAGTTCGTTTATTCTTCTTTGATAGGTATTTTCCTATCCTCTTGTGCAGGCTTTGAGCCAGCAAAATTAGTTACAAGAACAGATAAACCATATTATAAACCTAGTGAGAATGCTGGGATTGTGTTAGGAGATACTACATTATTTGATTTTAAAGGTGCCGTAGGAGATTGGTGGAGCGATCCTAAATTTACCATTTCTAAGATAGGATCTGCTATGAAAGTAAAAGCCAACGGTGTAGGGCCAGCTTATGAAGCTTTTGGTATTCCCATAGATCAAATGGATTTCTCCAAGGCTCCATTTTTGAAAATAACAATGAAAGTAGAAGAAGGTACAACCTCTTTTCCAACACTAAGAATAGATTTAGTAGACAGCAAAGGAATTCAGACCAATGCATCTCCTGCTAGTGCAGTAATAGATAGTGCAGGATATAAAATTTTTATTTATGATTATTTCAAAAAGTTTAAGCAAACTTACCCAGATAATGCAGATGTAAACCCCAAACAAATTGTTGCAATACAAGCATTTGTAAATCCTGGAGGTAAAGCATGGTCAGGATCTTTTTATATAGATGACATATCTACAACCTCAAATCCAGATGGTTCAGGGGCTTTACCTACAAACTATGTACTAGATGATTTTTCTGGAGCTGTAGATCTTTGGTGGCCTTGTAAACCGGAAAAAGTCTCGATATCTAAATATGATTCTGATAAGTTAAAAGTGCATATCAACGATGGGCAGTGGGATTGTTTTGGTAAAATATTTGGTGAAGTAGATATTACAGAAACCCCTATTATTAGGATAAAAGCAAGAGCTGTAACCGAAACAGGGATGACAAAATCAAACATAATGGCTCGATTTATTGATGTAAATGAAAATCCAACAGATTTAATTGATGGAAAAAACATGAGGGATTTTGAAATAGGTGGTGCTGATTTTAAAGAGTACTACTCTATTTTTAAAACAGAAAGTTCTAATGATTTACAAAGTTCGGCAGGAGCCTTTGATCCAACAAGGGTAAACCGTGTTATTTTCTTTGTGAATATGAATCAAGAAGCGAATTTTACTGGAGATGTAATTGTAGATGAAGTAGCTTTTGTAAAAGAATTACCAGCAGAAGTAGGAGAAGTGATGAATAATAAATGGGGAGCTGTGCCAGGTATGAGTCCAGAATGGACAAAAGGAAAACCAGCAGGTATCTTGTCTGATTTCAACTCTATTTCTAATTGGAGTAGCGAATCTAATGGGATTACACTTTCTCAAGGCACCAGTTCTATAAAATTAATTTCTGATGTAAAGGGAAGTGATTGGGCTTCTGTTATAGGTTCTGTAGATGGGCTTAATTTGTATGATAATAATTACGTAAAAATTAGAGTAAAATCGAATGGTTCTATAGATCCAACCTTAAGGTTTACTTTCTTGGATAACTTAGGTTCAGAGTCAAATGCAAGACCTCAAGAGATTAAAGTTACTTCAGACGGTAAGTATAATGAGTATTATATCAAATTATTTAATAGTTGTTATCAAAGGACTCCAAGTCTTAAGGTGGTAAATATGCAGAATGTCCAAAAAGTTAGGGTATATCTAAGTCCAGATTTAGGGAACTTCAAAGGTACTATAGAGATAGATGAAATTTCTTATTTGAATGTAAATCAAGTTCCAAAAGAGATTGTAAGTTCATTGAAAGACAGATAGAAGTATGAAAAAAATAGTTAGTTATATAGTTCTGAGCTTACTAGTTGTAGGGTTAGTACAAGCACAAAAACCAGATCCTTCTTATGTTTCTAGTGTAAGGTCTTATTATAAAGATGTAAACCCAGATGTTTTTAGAGATGCTAGGCCTGTTTTGAAAGATGGTTTTATGAAAGACTATAAAGCATATGGCGCAGGGGTAAAGGCAGCCAAAGGATCTTCTAAAAACGTGGTTTTTAAAGGTTTTGAAAATGTAGTAGAAATAGAAACTCATGATGTTTTTTATAATGATTGGGACGTTGAAGTGGGTGGGCCTACTGATTTCCCTGTACTTGAGAATGATTTGGTTTACATTACATTTTGGATTAGATGTTTAGGTTCTAGAGATGAATCTAACCAAGGATACACACGAGTTTATTTACAACAAAATGGTCCGCCTTGGCAAAAAAGTGCAGACGTAAATATTGTTGCTGGTTCTGAATGGATTCAGTACAAAATCCCTTTTAGAGCTAAGTTTCAACATTACGACTCAAAACAAGCAGCTATTGCTTTTGCACTTGGGTACAGCCATCAAACGGTTCAAATTGCTGATGTTAAAGTGACGAACTTGGGTTCTTATGCAAAAGAGTCTGATTTGCCAAAAACAAAATTTTCATATGACGGCAGAGAGGCATCAGCCACTTGGAGATCAGAGGCCAAAGCAAGAATAGAAAAGTACAGAAAAGGAGATTTAACAGTTGTAGTGAAGGACAAAAAAGGAAACCTTGTGCCAAATGCTATTGTAAAGGTAGATATGACTAACCATACTTTTGCTTTTGGTAACATTGTAAACCGTCCAGCATTTGGAAATCCAGGAGAAAAAGGTCAAAAATACCGTGAAATTATCAAGCAAAATTTTAACCAAGTAACCTTTGAAAATGAATTGAAACATGATATGTGGGAATTATATAAATCAGAAGGTAGGACGTCTAAAATATTTGAAGCTATAGATTCTCTAGACACTTGGGGTATTGGTCTTAGAGGTCACGCTATGGTTTGGCCAAATGTACGCTATACCAACGTTGCAAAAGACTATATTGCTAATAATAAATTGCCTGAGCTCAAAACTGTTTTAGAAGAGCATATAAAAGAAATTGCTACAGCAGTTAAAGGAAGAGTTGTAGATTGGGATGTAATGAATGAGCCATATGTAAATCACCAGTTTATGGATTTGCTAGGAAAAGAGCGCGTGTTAGACTGGTTTAAATTAGCAAGATTGTATGAGCCAAAAGCAGATTTGTACATAAATGAAACCAGAGATATTGTTGATGGAGGTGTAAATACTGCAGTTTTAGAGAATCTTAAAAATTGGGTGAAGTACATTAGAGATAATAAAGTAGAAATAAATGGAGTTGGTTTCCAAGGACACTTTGGAGAAACAGCTTTGACCGCACCTACTAAAATTGTTGAGATTTTAAATGATTTTCAAAAGTTAAATATTAAAGTTAAGATCACAGAATTAGATATTCAGACATTAGATGAGCAATTACAGGCAGATTATTTAAGAGATTTTTACACGGTTATATTTTCTCACCCAGTAACACATGGCATTATCTCTTGGGGCTTTTGGGAAGATGCTCATTGGAGGCCAGAAGCTGCGTGGTATAGATCTAATTTCGATCCTAAACCCGCAGCAGTTGTACATAGAGATTTAGTGTATAAGCAATGGTGGACAAATGCAAAAGGAACTACCAATACCAGTGGAAAGTATACCACTAGAGGTTTTTGTGGAGAGTATAAAGCAACTGTTTTAGTAGATGGTAAAGAAACAGTTCAGGATTTTGTTTTAACAAATGCTGGAAATACAGTTGAAATAATTTTAAAATAGAAATTACTAATAAAATGAAAAAAAATAGCTTTTTAGCTTTAAGTGTCGCAATGACACTTTTAATCGGGTGTAATAAAACTGAAAGTGGTAAAAATAATACTGACGCTTCTTTATCTGTAAATGCTGATTTAGAGGCAAAAGTAGATGGTATTATCTCTAAAATGTCACCGGCTGAAAAAGCAGGTCAGATGACTCAAGTAAATTTGAATATTGTACTAAATAGAGGTAATGCTTTTGGTTACGGAAATGATGAAGGGACTATAAGTGATTCATTGTTAGATGTAGCAGTAAACAAATACAAGGTTGGATCTATTCTAAATGCAATAAACCACGCATACACCCAAGAACAATGGTTAGGCATCATTACTAAAATACAAGACAAGACAAAAGAAGGCGACGGAGTAAATATACCAGTTATGTACGGTATAGATGCAATTCATGGAGCTACTTTTAGTTTAGGATCTACACTTTTTCCACACAATATAGGTATAGCAGCAAGTAGAAATACAGAAAATGCTAGACTAAGTGCTGATATTACTGCAAAAGAAGTTAGAGCCTCTGGTATTCGCTGGAATTTTGACCCTGTTTTTGATTTAGGACGCAATCCTTTGTGGCCTAGGTTTCCAGAAACGTATGGAGAAGATCCTTATTTAGTTGGTGAAATGGGTACGGCTACAGTCATTGGATATGAAGAAGATGGGATTCATACAACAACTGGTGTAGCTTCATGTATGAAACATTTTATAGGATATTCTGCTTCTAGATCAGGTAGAGACAGAACCCCTTCATACATACCAGAACTTGAACTAAGAGAATATTATTTACCTCAATTTAAAAAAGCAATTGATGCTGGCTCTTCAACAATTATGATTAATTCTGGAGAGTTGAACGGAGTTCCTGTTCATGCCAGCAAGTATTTATTGACCACAGTATTAAGAGAAGAGTTAGGGTTTAAAGGCTTAGTTGTAACCGACTGGGAAGATATCAACAGATTGAACAAGCGTCACATGGTAGCCCCAACTATGAAGGAAGCGGTAAGACAAGCAGTATTGGCTGGAATAGACATGTCTATGACTCCGCATGACTTTTTGTTCACAGATGAGTTAATAAAACTTTATGATGAAGATGAAGAAGTTAAATCTAGAGTCAATCAATCTGTAAAAAGAATTTTGATATTGAAGGGTAAATTAGGTCTTTTGGATTTTGAGACTGCCTATCCAGAGAAAGAGGCCTTAAAAAATTTCGGTAAAAAAGAATATGCAGGCGTAGCTTTACAAGCTGCACTTGAGTCTATGACTTTGTTAAAAAACGAAAGTAATGCCTTGCCATTGGCTAAAGGTAAAAGAATACTTTTAGCTGGACCAAACGCAAATAATATTCCTTCTTTACATGGTTGTTGGTCTTATACTTGGCAAGGTGCAACCTACGAATATACTGTAGGTTCTGACATATCTAACAAAAAACCAGGTACCAAAATTAAGTTGTTTCCAGACACTACAGTTTCTATAAAAACTGCTTTTGAGGAGAAATTAGGTGTAGGTAATGTTGTTTGTAATTCTGTTGCAGATTATGAAGATCCAAAAAACTACCAATTAGGTAATTTGGCTGGAGTAGATGCCATTGTATTATGTTTAGGAGAAAATGCTTATGCTGAATCTCCAGGGTCTATACAAGATTTGGCTTTGGACAAAAGACAAATTGCTTTGGCAAAAGCAGCAATAGCCACAGGTAAGAAAGTTATCCTTGTTTTAGTAGAAGGAAGACCAAGAATTATTACAGAAATTGTAGATGGTCCTAATTCGGTAGATGCTGTTTTACATGCGTATTGGCCAGGTAGCCAAGGAGCTAGAGCAATTGCACAAACAGTTATAGGAGATTATAACCCAGGAGGTAAACTACCTTTTTCTTATCCTAGAAGCACAGGAGATATAGTTCCTTATGACTACAAATGGACAGAAATGAATGTAGAAGCTGTAGGTGGGCAATTTACTGATGTTGGTTACAATCCTTTATTTCCTTTTGGTCATGGCTTGAGTTATACTACTTTTGGTTATTCAAACTTTACTATAAGTGATACAATCCTTACTGGTTCTGATTCATTAACAGTGAGTGTAACCGTTAAGAATACAGGTAAATTTAAAGGAGACGAAGTAGTAGAGCTTTATACAAGAGATCGATATGCTTCCGTAGTACCTAACAATAGAAGGTTGAAGAAATTTACCCGCATAAGTCTAAACGCTGGAGAAGAAAAGGTTGTTACTTTTAAACTTACAGCCAATGATTTAAAAATGTCTGTTGAAAAGATTGATGGCTTTAACAAAACCTACGGATATGAAACCGAAGAAGGAGATTTTCAAGTAATGATTGGTGGTTTAGGTTGGAAATTAATTCCAGCTCCAGGGAATTCGTTTAGCGATGAACGTTTGTATCAACAAGCCAAAAGTTTTACTTACAAAAAATAACATTTAACTAAGATTTTCCAAAAAAAGCCTCTGAGAAATTAGAGGCTTTTTTTGTTTAAATATACATATTCTATTTTTTGCTTTTATTTAGTTTCTAAACTAAGTCCATACATAACTTTATTTTCAAAGAGTAGATATTTTATTCCTAGTATATAACTTTAAACCATGAATCATAAAAGCTTTAACTTTTGAATTTTGTTTTTTTTGTTGGGAATGAATTTTTTGTTTTAAGTTGACTTTTAATGTATCGATTAAATATGTAGTAAGATTCTTTCCGTTTGTGTAACATTTTTGTAATTTGAAGATATATAGTCAGGGCAATATGCAGAAATTACATTTTACACAACAACTTTTACAAAAATTATCCCCGCAGCAGATTCAATTTATAAAATTGTTACAGCTACCTACCATAGAATTAGAGTCAAGAATTGAGGAGGAATTAGAAATAAATCCTGCATTAGAAGAAGGTAAAGAGTTTGAGGATGAAGAATTCGATGAAACTTTCTCTAATCAAGAAGATGATTTTGATGATTATGAAGATACTGATAAAGATACAAATGAGGATATAAATATTGATGATTATTTGAAAGAAGAGGATTATGGATATAAAATGGCTGGGGATGGTGCTAATCTTGATGATGATGATAAAGAAACCCCAATAGTTGGCGCTACAACACTCATAGATAATCTTGTTTTGCAAGTTGGGTATCTTAGGTTAGATGATCTTCAAACTATTATTGCTAACCAGCTTGTGGGGAGTATAGAAAGTGATGGGTACATGAGGAGAGAGTTAGATGCCATAGTAAATGATTTGGCATTTGGTCAAAACATTATCACAGATGTAGACGAGGTGGAAAGCGTGCTGCTTAAAATACAAAGTTTAGATCCGCCTGGCATAGGCGCTAGATCTTTGCAAGAGTGTCTACAAATTCAATTAGAACGAAAAGACCAATTATCTCTTTCAACTATTGTAGCTACTCAAATTATTGAAAACTTTTTTGATGAATTCACTAAAAAGCACTATGATAAAATTCAAAAAAAGTTAGAAATAAGTGATGAGCAACTTAAGAAAGCTATAGACGTAATTACAAAATTAAACCCCAAACCTGGCAGTTCTGTTGGGTCTGGAGGTATGGCTGTAACCATCATTCCAGATTTTATACTTATAAATGAAGGCGGTGATTTGGTAGTTACTTTGAATTCTAGAAACGCACCAGAATTAAGAATTTCTAGAGATTACTCAGAAATGCTTAAAATATATGATAAAAGCGATAAAAAAGATAAGAAACTAAAAGAAACAGTAAATTTTGTAAAACAAAAACTAGATGCCGCAAAATGGTTCATTGATGCTATTAAACAAAGACAGCAAACCTTATTGAAAAATATACGTACAATAATTGAACTTCAAAAAGAGTTTTTTTTGGAAGGGGATGAAAGTAAACTTAAACCTATGATTTTGAAAGATATAGCCGAACGAATTGATATGGATATAAGTACTGTTTCTAGAGTAGTGAATAGTAAAAGTGTACAAACTGAATTTGGTACATATCCATTGAAATACTTCTTCTCAGAAAGTATTTCTACAGATAATGGTGAGGACGTAAGCAGTAGAGAGGTAAAAAATGAATTAAAAAAACGAATTGAAAGTGAAGACAAACGTAAGCCTTTGTCTGATGACAAATTAGTAAAAATGTTAAATGACCAAGGGTATAATATTGCTAGAAGAACAGTCGCCAAATATAGAGAGCAGTTACAGATTGCGGTGGCAAGATTGAGAAAAGAGCTTTAATAAATTTCAACAGTTCTTATGTAGTTAAATATTTAGATTAAAATTTTAAATGTATGGTTGTGATTTTATCTTATTCAGATGTGTTTGAATCCTTTTTTTATGACTTTAGATATTATAAATATCACCTAAGTTGTTATAAAATTTATCATTGTTGTTGTTTAAGAATATGATTTATAAAAAAAATAGTCGAAATTTATGTGTGGTCATCCCTACATTTATTTTATGTTGTTTTTAAAGCGCAATTCAAAACTTAAAATCTCATACAAAACAAGCAAATCACATTTATTTTATCTACTAATTGAATCGGTTAGTCGCAAAATAGCATTAATTTTGAAAGTTTAATAGTACAAATAGTTTAACTTTATTTTATTTATGGAAAGAAATAGAAAAGCAACAAAAAATATTGGGCTATTGATAGTAGCCCTAGGTTTATTTATCCCAAACCTTTTGAGCGGCCAGTATCTTTTATTTAATAGTGCTACAAAAACAGGCAAAGACACTTATAGGTTAACTCCAGATTCAGAATTCACTGTAGGTTCAGTCTGGAACGGGTTTGATGAATCTGTAGAGTCAAACTTTGAAGTTTCTGGTAAAATGTTTTTTGGAAATAGAGATAATGGAGCAGATGGAATTGTGTTTGTCATGCAAACAAACTGTGTATCTGGTGGTAGAGTTGGAAGTGGTATAGGATATGCAAACATACCAGGTCCAAGTTTAGGTATTGAGTTCGATACTTATGAAAATAACTCTGATACAGCATCTGGAGATTTTGATAACAATGATCCTGTTTTTGATCATATTGGTATTCAAAAGAATGGTGTGGTAAATCATAAATCTCCTCAAAATATCTTGTTAAGTCCTATCCAAATGCATGCATCAAAATCAAATGTGGAGGATGGAATTTGGTATAATTTTAGAATTGTTTGGAATGCTTCATCCAAAACAATATCAGTTTTTTTTGACAACACACTAAGGGCAACTTTGCCAATAGACCTTAAAAAAGATGTTTTCAATAACTCAGATGTTTTTTATTGGGGGTTTACTTCTGCAACTGGTGGATCTTTTGCACCTAACTCTGTACAAATAGATGAAAGAGATTTGTTCTTTTTGCCCAATTCTTTACTGTGTAAAGGAGATTCTTTAAAACTAACCTTGCCAATTGTTACAAATGCTGATAAAATTTCAGCACTAAAACCTATTAAAGTTTCCTCAACTGAAGAGCCATATTTTTCATATTTGGTCAATGATGCAGATGTTACTACACGTTGGGCAAGTTTGACTACAGATAACCAATCCTTAGTAATGGATTTGCAAAACATATACCAAGTATCTAAAGTAAGGATATTATGGGAGACTGCTGCTGCTAGAGAATATAGAATTGAAGTTTCAACAGATAATATTAATTGGACCACAGTATCTACTATTACAAATGGACTGAGTGGCGAGGATAGAACCATAAACTTTTCAGCCATAAATGCAAGATACGTAAAAATGCAGGGTGTTTCTAGGACCACAATCTATGGGTATTCTATTTTTGAATTTGAAGTTTTTGGAAAAGGAGAATACAAATGGAGTCCAACCACAAATATTTTAGGTGCTTCTACGTCTACACCAATTTTATTTCCCTCTACAACTACTTTATATAACGTAACAATTCCAGAAAGATGTAGTGGGCCAATTCCTGTTGAGTTTACTGTAGAAGTAGTAGATTTAAAAGCCAACATTATAACTCCTACAAAAATTTGTGTTTCAGATACAGTAATTTTAAAAGTAAATACTACTGGAGCAAAAGGAAAAACTACTAATAGATGGATTCCATCCAACTCAACACAAGCTGTATTTAAGCTTTTTCCAGCAGTTGCTAATACGTATGAAGTTATAGTTACAGATAGTATTGGATGTAAAGATACTGCATCTGTTGCTATTGCATTAGATCAATTGCCTGACAAAGCAATGGTTACTAATGATGTATTATCTGTTTGTGCCAATTCAGCATCAATAACAGCAAATGCTCCATTAGTTGGTGTAGGTGTATGGGATGTAATTTTACCAAACCAATCAACAATAGTCAACAGAAATAGTAGGTCTACTACTGTGAATAATTTACCTGAAAATACCTCAAAACTGAAATGGACGGTTACTAATGGTGTTTGTCCGCCCTCTTTGGATACTTTAACAATAAATAGAAGCCTTGCTTTAGCAATTCCAGAAGCTGGCGAAAATAAAAATGTATGTTTAGATAAAGTATCCCTAAATGCAACTACCCCTCTTGTAGGAACGGGCATATGGACTATCAAAAGAGGATTTGGAATTTTTATAAACCCAAGAGATCCAAAAACAGAAGTTACTGGGTTATCTAGAGGCGTTAATGAATTTTATTGGACTGTTTCTAATGGAGTATGTACAAGTCTAAAAGATTCTGTAACAATTACAAGCGAAGCTATTCCAGCAGGAGAAATGCCAAAACTGAACATAGCTAATGATACAATTTGTTTAGGTAGTGCTGCTTTAATCACACAAAGTTCTGCTGGAACTAATTTAAAATGGTTCTCCTCAACTGATAAAATCAACTTCTTGCCAATTGTTTCAGTTCAAAATTTCATCAGCGTTACTCCTTCTGTTCTTACATATTATACAACTAGATTAGACATTACTTCTTGTACAAATTTGGCCTCAGATACAATATCTATATTCCCAAACCCAAAACCTGTTGGAGGAATTTTGAGTCCTTTATCTAGCACAATTTGTGAAGGCAGTTCAGCAACATTAAGTTTAACTGGACAAAGGGGAACTGTAAAATGGCAGTCTAGTGCTAATTCAACAGATTGGACAGATGAAATTTTAGTGAATAATCCACTAACTTTTGAACCTACAGCTAACATTACATACAGAGCTATAGTGTCTGATAAATTTTGTCCATCAGATTTCTCAAATTCAGCATCTATATCTATAGATAAAAAACCAAGCGTTGCATTGACTGTCAAAGATGATAAAGGAATTTGCTCTGATACTAAAGGGATAGAAGCAATCTTACCAGCTGTAGGTGTTGGGTCTTGGAAAGTGATATCTGGAACAGCAAATATATTAAATGCTAATTTAGCTGTAACCTCCGTAAACGGCTTGTTGCCAAACAAAACTGTAATTTTAGAATGGGCTGTAAAAAATGGTGTTTGTCCAGAATCTAAGGACCAATTAAAAATAGATAGAGTGCCTAGTTTATCTGAGGCAATTGCAAAAGGTGTAGAAACATGTAATGATTTTTCAGAACTATCTGCAAATAGTCCTTTGGTTGGAGAAACAGGGCTTTGGACTCAATCAGGTAATGCAGTGATAGTAAATAAAACATCTCCTACAACAAATGTAGAAAAGTTATTAGAAGGAGAGAATAGTTTTACCTGGACGATTTCAAATGGCGGACTCTGTGCACCTAATTCAACAACTGTAGTTATAAATGTGGATCCGAAAAAATGCATTCAAAGACCACCGTTTAAAGTGTATGAAGCTGTGACCCCAAATGGAGATAACAAAAACGACTATATCCACATTCAAAACATAGAGTTATATCCTAATACAGATGTGAAAATATTTAATAGATGGGGCAGTTTAATTTGGGAGTTACCAACAACATGTGATGGGTATCAAAACAATGTTTCTGCATGTAGTTTCAGTGGGAAATCGAATATAGGAGTTGGATCTGGAGGAGATGTTGCAGATGGATCTTATTATTATGTAGTAGATGGCACTAAAGATGGATCTATAAAGACCCAAGGATATTTAGTAAAAAATTAAATTATTAATAATTAAATATGAAAAAGATATTTATAGCAGCTTTTGTATTGCTTACATTTGGACTAAAAGCTCAGCAATTAGCCATGTTTACTGAATATATGTACAACGAGGTGACAATAAACCCAGCCTATGCAGGAAGCCACGAAGTGGTTTCTGCCACAGTACTTGGTAGGAGGCAGTGGGTTGGTAAGGATTTTGATGGAGCGCCGCAAACCTATTCATTTAATATTCATGGCCCATTAAGGAACAAAAGAATAGGTTTGGGATTAAGTTTAATCCAAGATAAGTATGCTGTAGATCAGAACTTTAATGCTATGGCAAGCGCAAGTTACATTATTCCTTTTAAAAATTCAGACCTTCATTTTGGATTGCAATTAGGTGCAGCAAGTCATGTGACAGATTACTCTGGATTAGATGTTTATGATTCAGATGATCAGAATTTGGTCTCTGGGGGGGCTGGTATTTTGCCAAATCTAGGTATAGGCATGTATTATTTTGCTAAAAAGTTTTATGTAGGCATTAGTGCGCCTCAGCTAAGAAATAATACCTTAGAGGTAAGTGGCAAGAAAATTGCCGAGCAACGAAGGCATTATTTCTTTAATACTGGTTACGTTTTAGACCTTTCACCAACGTTTAAATTCAAGCCTACTTTATTTTTTAAGTATGTTGAAAATTCAGATCCTCAATTTGATTTAACCGGGAGTTTTATCATAAAAGAGATGTTTTGGGTTGGGGGAGCATTTAGAACAGCTATAAAAAGCAGTGATGCAATTTCAGTTTTGTTAGGATTCCAAGTTAGTAACCAATTTAAATTGGGGTATTCGTATGATTTTACACAATCTAGCTTAAATGCTTTTACAAATGGATCTCATGAATTAGTTTTGAATTACAGATTTAGTTTTGATAAAGGTGATGTGGTAACGCCAAGGTATTTTTAAGAACAGTATAAATAATATGAACATGGATATGGTAAAAAAGAGATTAATATATTTGTTATGCATCTTAATTTCAACAAATATAGGTGCTCAGAATAGAGGGTTATTAGCACAGGCAGATAAAAAATTTGAGCATTTGATGTTTTTAGACGCTGCAAATTTGTACGAGAAAGCAATTTCTAGAAAGCAAACCGATGAGGTGAAGAAAAAAATTGCCTTATGTTATGTAAAAATGAATGATCCATTGAAAGTTACTCAATGGTACGGTAAATTAGTCTCTAAAACAACTATGGGTTCGGAGCATCATTATAATTATGCTCAAGCATTAACAAGTATTGGTAAGTTTACAGAGGCAAAACAATATTATCAGATTTACGAAAAAGAAGCTTCCAAAGATCAAAGAGCCAAAAATAAAATTTATGCTTTAAATCATTTAGAAGACTATTACAAAGATTCATCTAAATATGATGTAGAAAGATTAGATGTATTAAATTCTGTTTTTAGTGATTTTGCACCTTCTTTTTATAAAGATGGTATTGTTTTCCCTTCTGGAAGAGTGTTGAAAAACGGAACTAAAAGAACATTCAAATGGGATAATTCTTCCTTTTTGGATTTGTACTACTCTGAAAAAAATGGTCTGTCTGAATTTGATTATAAAGACCCCATTTCTTTTAACAGTACAATTAATACAAAATATCATGAGGGTGCATCTACATTTAGTTCCAATGGAGATAAGATAATTTTCACCAGAAATAATTACTTTCATAATCACAAGAAAAAAAGCAACGGTGGCTCTATATTACTAAAGTTGTATTTTGCAGAACATACTGAAGGTCAAGACAGTAAAGCTGGTTGGCATCATATTTCTGAACTGCCTTTTAATAGTAATGAGTATAGTGTAGGAGATCCGTCTGCAAATAATGATTTCACTATTTTATATTTTGTTTCAAATATGCCTGGGGGAATAGGAGGTACAGACGTATACAAAAGTGTGTATACTAACGGAAAATGGGCACAACCTGAAAATCTTGGGGCTAGTATAAATACCGAAGGCAATGAAAGAATGCCTTTTATTCATGAAGATGGTACTTTATTTTTCTCATCAGATGGTAAAGACGGAATAGGTGGCCTAGATGTTTATGAAGCTAAATTTATTAAGAATAAATGGATTGTAAAAGATATGGGTTATCCAATTAATAGTACTATGGATGATTTTGGTCTGATTTTAGATGAAACTAAAAAGTTTGGTTACTTTAGTTCCAATAGATATGGAGGTTTAGGTAGCGATGATATTTATAAATTCTTAGTAAAAGATAATTCTATTATGATAAAAGGCAAAACTTTTGTAAAACTACAAGGCGCCTTGGACATCACAAAAAAAACATTGTCTTCAGCAGAAGTAACTATTTTCGATAAAACAAACAACGTTTTTTTAACACCGCTAGAATCTAATGAAAGTGGAGAATTCTCTCTTAAATTAAATAAAGAATCAGTATATGAAATAAAAAGCCTTAAAACAGACTTGACTACCGCCATAACTACATTAGATTTACGCTCTTTTGATGAAAGTAAAGAAGCTACTTCCTTGGAACTTATTTTGATAGAGCCTTTGCCAAATATGATTAAGCTGAATGCACAAGTTAGAGATAAGGATTCAAAAGAAATAATGCCAAATTCTATTGTGTATCTTATGGATATTAAGACAAAAGAAATTTCTACTTACAAAACAGATAGCCAAGGGGAAATTGCAGCTTTTTTAAAGCCTCAAACAGAATATGTTATGAAAGCTACAAAAATTAAATTTTTATCAGATTGTATTTCATTCAACAGTGGCGTAGCTACTAAAGCGGGTAAAGAGCCAGAAAGACCTTTGTTGCTAGAGTCTTTCAAGGTTTCTCAAAAGTTTAAAATCGAAAATGTTTATTTTGATTTAAATAAAGACAACATAAGGCCAGATGCCGCAATTGAATTAGATAAGGTGGTTGCTTTTATAAAAGACAATCCAGGAATAACTGTTGAATTAGGCTCACATACAGACGCAAGAGGTAGTGATGTATACAACCTAGCTTTGTCTGATAGAAGAGCTAAATCTTCTAGACAATATATTGTAAACAACGGGATTAGCAATGAAATGATAACTCACAAAGGATATGGAGAGTTAGAGGTTACAAATAGATGTTTAAATGATGTAAAATGTACTGATAAAGAGCACGAAGCAAATAGACGTACGGAGATAAAAATTACAGGAATAAAGGATTTATCATTAGAAGAGCAAGCTTTGTTAGAAAAGAATAAAGCTGGTTTTACTGAGGATGATAATTTAAATAATTGCGAGCAGGTAATATTAAAATCTAAATAATAAAATTTTTGCTTCATTATAATTAAAAAGCTTGCTTAGATAATAAGCAAGCTTTTTTTATTCAATTTTTGTTCAGTCACGTAATAGAGACGCAACAAAAAAAAACATATTTTTATTAAACTAGCATTATACCTTTACTGTTTAAAAAACGCCAAAGTTCTAATGAAATCAGCTCTTGTGATGAATTTATTTTTTTAAATTCATTATTAAAATAGTCAAATTTGGTGGGTTCTAAATGGCTAGAAATCATTGATTTTTTTAATAAATTATCTATAAAATGATGTAAATTTTTTGGTAAAATAAATTCTACTGTTTCGTTTCTTAATTCATAACGGCATAAAAGTTGTGTATCGTTAGAATCATAAAATTCTGGGTTAGAGCCTAAAAATACAACCTTTTTTAAGCCTATATTTTTGTCTTTATCCTCATCATCTTCTATGGAATGAAATAGGTGATTAGGATTTATATTTGTTTTTGGGATCTTAAAATCAAACCAATAGCTGAGTTCAAAATCAAAACCAATTCCAAGCATATAGTTATATAAGCTTTTTTTCAGTCCTTGGCTGTACATCTCGTGATTAGCTCCGTATTTGTCTGCATGAAACAAATCATTATTTGCAAAATCCCCTGTTCCTGGGCCAATGATTTCTACTTTATACTTTTTTGGATTTTTACCTACGGGGCTATGTGTAGTCATGGCAAATTGATGCCAAAATCCACTTTGTACAATACCTAACTCAAACAATTGCCTTACATTTTCTAAAGAGTCTATTGTCTCTTGAGCCGTTTGGGTAGGGAATCCGTACATTAAATAGGCGTGTACTAAAATACCACTTTCTGTAAAATGATTGCATACTTTGGCTACTTGCTCTACACTTACGCCTTTTTCCATGAGCTCTAGCAATCTATTTGAGGCTACTTCTAACCCTCCGGATACTGCCACACATCCAGAGAAAGCCAGTAAAGCACATAAATCTTTAGTAAATGAAGATTCAAACCTAATGTTAGCCCACCACGTTATTTTTAGCTTTCGTTTAAGGATTTCTATAGCAAGTTCTTTCATTAAAGAAGGTGGGGCAGCTTCGTCTACAAAATGAAAACCAGTTTCGCCGGTAGTATTTATTTGTTCTTGCATTCTATCACAAATAATTACTGCGGTAAGTGGTTCGTATCTAGAGATGTAGTCCAAAGAAATATCGCAAAAACTACATTTTTTCCAGTAGCAACCATGTGCCATGGTTAGTTTGTTCCATCTTCCATCGCTCCAAAGTCTGTGCATTGGATTGGTTACTTCTAGTACACTAAGGTAGTTTTCTGTAGCAATATCTGTATAATCTGGCGTGCCAAGCTCTGTAAATCCGAAATCTTTTTCTAAAGCGCCATTGATATAGTTTACTTTGCCATTTTCTCTTACAAAGGTTCTTTTGAGTGTCTCTATTTTCCTTTTGCCATTTAGATATTCTATTAAGTTTAAGACAGGTCTTTCTCCACTGTCTAAGGTTATAAAATCTACAAAATCAAATACTCTAGGGTCTTTTAATTCTCTTAATTCTGTGTTTGGGAATCCTCCTCCCATAGATATTTTAATCTTAGGATGATTTTCTTTTAAAAATTTAGCGATTCTAAAACCTGAGTATAAATTACCTGGAAATGGAATAGAAATAAGTACTAAATCAGCTTGAAAAGTGGTCAGTTTTTGTGCTAATATTTCTAGTAAAATTGTATCTGTAAAAGTTTCTTGTTTTGATAGTTGCTGGTACAGATCATCAAAAGAGGTGGCTGTTCGGCCTAGTCTTTCTGCATATCTGTTGAATCCAAAAAAAGGATCAGTAGTTTCTCTTATAAAATCTGAAAGGTCTTGTAGAAAAAGTGTGGCTAAGTGCTTTGCCTTATCTTGAATTCCTATTGCGCCAAAGGCCCATTCTAAATCACTAAGCTCATTGAATCTAGATGCCTGAGGTAAAATGTTTCGCTCTACAATAGCATAAGCAAGCGTGCTGTTTTTATTTTGTAAAAAACGAATTACGGGATCTATACATGCTAAATACTCTTCTTTTAGGGTGAGTATTCTAAAGGAATTGTCAGAAATTTCTTCTTGACTGTTTTCTACTTCTAGAAATAGCGAGGCTAATTTTTTTTTGGAAAACAAGGTCAAAATCACTTCCAAGCCCAAATCTAATTGGTATGATTCTACTTGGTGTAGATTTAAAAATCCTTTTAAATACATAGTTGCTGGATACGGTGTATTCAGCTGTGTAAATGGCGGAGTGAGTAGTAATACTTTAATAATATTATTTTTTTACAAAAGTAGTGCATTTGAACACTATTATTGGAATCATTATCAAAAATTAAAAAAAGGAAGCTTAATTTTTCTTTACATACTTGGTAAGTATTACAATCTGTTGGCCATTTACTTTCCCTTCTATATGTTCTAGATTGTTTTCTACTAAATTTATATTTCTTACAGCTGTACCTCTTTTGGCTGTAAAACCTGCACCTTTTACATCTAAATCTTTTAAGAGTGTAACTGTGTCTCCTTGATTCAAAACTGTACCGTTGCTGTCTTTGTGCTCTTGTATAACTTCCTTTTCTTGGGTTAGCCCTAGCTTAGCCCATACTAAAGTAGCGTCTTCTAAATACATAATATCCAGTAGATTATTAGCCCAGTCTTGGGTTTTTAATTCAGAGAGCATTCTCCAAGCAATTACTTGTACTGCGGGCGTAGTGCTCCACATGCTTTCGTTTAAACAATGCCAATGATTAGGATCTAGTTCTCCATTATTGTCTAATTGCTGCTTGCATACACCGCATACTAAAACTTGATCATCTATATTTACACTATTCTTAGGTAAAACAGTATATTCAGACAAATCTTTTGTATTTAAACACAATTCGCAGGCATTATTTGCTCTTAATAATAATTCATTTCTCACTTAATGTCTCTGTTTAGATAATATAAATTGCCAGTGGCAAATTTTTCTTTGGTTTTGTTTTCACTATCTAAGTATTTTATAGAAAGTACCCAAAAGTAATTTCCATCTTCAACTTTTTCATCTGTAGTCTTGCCATTTATAACATATTGGCCAAACCAATTCATAATCTTCCCTTTTCCACTTTCTTTATACACTTCATCTCCCCAACGAGACAATATAGTTAGTTTACACACTAATGAGTCAGCGTTAGATATTTCTTTATCATCCCAAGTAAATTTAAATCTTAGACTGTAACCATTTGAAACAGCTGTATTTAAGGGGATAATTTCTAAAAGTTTTTTAATGTCTGTGTTGGTATATTTAGACAAATCTAGCGTACCATCTATAAAATCAAAATCTACAAGAGGGTTTTCTTCTCTAGCAAATCTTAGCACCATAATTTGAACCTCACCACACGTGCTGTTGTCGCAAAGTTGATATTCTACATAAGCAACAGAATCTTCTATTTTACTTGGGAGAAAATTTCCTTCTATATTTACCAACAAGGCGGTATCTGAGCCATTGTATTTTAGTTTTTTAAACCTCAAATAGTTGTATTTATCTCCATTCAATACGTTTATAATAGTGTTATTGTTTGATGGTTTCACGTTCAAAACTGTTGTTGGTAAAGATAAATCCGCACCTACTAAAATAATTTTTTCAATACTATCTTTTGGAACAGCAAAAATATTTACATACAATTCTGCATCAACACACAACCTACCAACATCGCAAACACTGTATTTAACAGTATCTTTTGTAGGGAAAAGGGTGCTACTATTAGCCTTTAATAGGTATGTAAATGTATTGTCTGCAGTGTTGTAAATGACATTTCCAAAATTAGATTTTATGTTTACGGCTATAAGTTTATCAGCATCTACATCTGCTACACCATCTATAATATTTTTAGATTTTTCAGGGTTTCTGTAGTCTGGTATAGTTAACGTGTTGAAAACCGGAGGCGATTTAGTAAAATATGGAGCGTCATTTACAGGCAACACATTTAAACTAATATAAGCAGAATCTATGGTGCAATTGTTGTCTGTCACTTTATATTGCAGCGTGTCTAGTCCATTAAAATTAAGGTTTGGATTAAATGACAATCTATTGCCTTCCAAAGCTAAAGAGATATTTTTAGTAGAATATAAAAGTATGTAGGTCAATGGATTTACTGCACTATTTTGCAAATCAAACAAAGAAGAAATATCTTCTTTTAGCACAATAGTAGTATCTCTGGCTAATGCATTATTTACACTTACGCTTTTTACATCTATAGTTATGGAAGCTTTTGCTTCGCAAGCGTTTATATCTGTACCTGTAACAGTAAACAAAGTGGTTTTATTCAAGTTTAATGGCACAGCATTTTGCGCACCCTTGTCCCAAATATAAGTAGAGGCTCCGCGTGCTGTTAAGGTAATAGGAGTATTTGCACAAATAATGGTATTGCTAGCGGCTATACTAAGTACAGGCAATGGATTTACTGTAATTTTTACTGCATCAAAAGATTTACATCCATTTTTGTCTGCAGTAACTACGTATTCTATGCTTGTAGCGGGAGCAAAAGGAATAGAATCGTTAACGTCGTTGCTCCAAGTTAATTTAGCATTTCCTGGGTTATCAGGTAAAAGGGTTACAAATTCTCCTTTACATATTGTTTTATCAATGCCAGCATTTATTGTTGGTGCATTAGGGTCAATGAGAGAAACGGTAAAAGAATCTGATTTACACAAAGAACCTTGATTTGTCTTAATATGAATATTTTGATAACTTCCAGCCACCAACTCAGGTATAGTAATTGACTTATTTATAAGAGAGGGAGTAAATGTTATTTTAGAATTGATAGAATTAAACACTACCACATGACTAATTTGAGATAAGCCTTTATAATTTATAACTATAGATCCATTATTTTTACCACACTCAATTGGGTCTACAGGAGTAAGGGATATTTCCATTTTATCAGGAGATGCTACGGTTATGTCTTTGGTATATACACAGCCTTCTGACTTAAGTTCTACAGTGTATTTACCAGAATCTAGCTTAAATATACTATTTGGTGAAGCTACTAATGGCGCTATTAAAAATCCTGATTTGTAAAATTTTAGACCATCGTTTTTGGTAAGTACATTATTGATGGTTATTTCTCCGTCTTTAGATCCAAAACAACCTTCAGGTTTAATTCTTGCAGCTATTACTTGATAGGCTTTAAACTTTACAACAGCCGTGTCTGAGTTTAGCTCACATCCATTATTTAAAGTAACACGGGCATAATAATATCTTAAAGGCTTGGTTCCGTCTTCTTTTACAACAAAACTATCTCGAACACTATCTTTTATTGCTTTGAAATCTCCAGAATCAAAGCTGTACCACTGAACAGTTTTTATTTGATCAAAACCTAGTTTTAAGATGCCATCAACAACTCCATTTATTGGTTTACAAAAGACATAACTAGAGTCTATACCAAGAGAATCTCTAAAATTTTCACAACCTATTGGATTTCCTTTTGTAAGAGGAGAGGAGTTGCTACTATAGTTTTGTAGTAAGGTAAAATTTGGAAGCGTTGGTTTACCTTTCTTTTTCTTTAAATCATAAAAGAAATTTCCATTTAAATCCGTTAGTGTGCTATCTACATAAAATTCAGCATTATTTTTTCTATCTAAATAAATATGTACATAAGAGTATGGGGTAGCTTTCCCTCTAATTATAGAATCTTTTTCTAGTATATTGGTAGGTGCCTGTAAGCCAACCTGATACTTGGTGTTATTTATAATTTTGGTAGCTGTATCGTTTGTTATAAAAGAATTGTAAGCCCATGTATTATTAAATATAGAGCCGGTATTAGTATTAACATTGGGCATATTAATTCCTATTTTATTGTTCGAAATAATATTAAATGCGTTTATACTACCAATCTGTGTACTACTTAAACTATTTTGAATAGGAACCGTAGTTCCATTTGAAGCACTTCCAAAAGAAGCAAAATCTATAGCAACCTTATTTGGAGAGGATGCTAATCCAATTTTATTATTTAAAATTTTACTATTGTTTCCTACTACTAATACACCAATACTGTCGTTGCCGGCTATTGTATTTCCTTGAGATATATTCAAGCCTCCAATCAAAACATTTTGATGTGTATATGCTATGCCAGCAATGCCATTATTAACACCAGAAATAGGCTTCACTAAATTACGATCTACCCCTATCGTATTACCTTGTATAATTGTTCCTTTACCTAGACTATTTTCAAATATGGCTATTCCAAATTCTTGATTTCCATAAAAACTTGATCCAAATATTCTCACAGAATCTGCCTTAGAGCTTACCCCTCTACCATTGTTTTTAGACACTATATTTTCTATTATCGATTTTTTAGCTTTTTCATTTAATAATAATCCACTGCTTTTTATATTTTTCTTGCCGTTTGCTAAGCCATCAAATTCTATGTCTTTAACTTTAGAAGTATGGCTAAGTTTAAGCAAATTAAACTCTGGTGTAACACCCGTTTCTAGTATATCTTTTCTTCCAATGATAATTTTTTGATTATCTCCATTAAAAAAAAGTGTTTTAACAGAATCTTGTGGGTATAATTTAGAATCAAAAAGAACTTCTTTTTCTAACATAATTTTTTTACCTACTATACTTGCATCAAAAGTAATGGTGTCGCTGCCTTTTTTATAATTAGAGAAAATTTCAGCACCTCTAATAGAGCCATTTACCAGTGAATCTACAGTGGTAGTTATGTGCAATGGATTTATGTTATCTATATATTCTATGGCTCCTAAATCTAGCAATTCACCTTTTTTTCTATTGCCAATTTGGTCAAATGAGACTCTATTTGTGCCTATAGTGGAAGAGTTTGAAAATGTAGTGATGGTCTCTTCTGCTTTATCTATTAACGGAGAAAAAGACAATGGTTTATAAAATTTTTGATTTCCTACAGTTGTGTAATTTGGCTCTAGATACAATTTGTCTAATGGAGAAATAGTCACTAAATAATTAGATAAATTATCTGTTTTTAATGTTGAAAAAGATGTTGTAATAAGATTTTTACCGTTAAAATATAGGTTTG
>JAYVIQ010000206.1:0-3519 GCA_043770215.1 Cytophagales bacterium
ATTTGTAACACCTCATATTTTACTTTTTTTGCTTGAGTGACAGTTGTGATTTGCTTTCGTTCTTAAAAATATTGAGATTTGTAACACCGTAAATATAAATTAATAACTTGATATATCAGTTGTGATTTGCTTTCGTTCTTAAAAATATTGAGATTTGTAACACCAACTGGAATAAATGGCACACCATATAGTACGTTGTGATTTGCTTTCGTTCTTAAAAATATTGAGATTTGTAACACCATTAGTTGAGCATATACACACATCTTATTTGTTGTGATTTGCTTTCGTTCTTAAAAATATTGAGATTTGTAACACCTCTTTTTTGTTTTAATTATAATATAAAAGTGTTGTGATTTGCTTTCGTTCTTAAAAATATTGAGATTTGTAACACCTATAAAATAGTTTGTAACTAATTGATTTTCGTTGTGATTTGCTTTCGTTCTTAAAAATATTGAGATTTGTAACACCTATTAGGTGGCACATCAAATTCACCAAATGGTTGTGATTTGCTTTCGTTCTTAAAAATATTGAGATTTGTAACACCGAAAAGCTAGCACTTACAGGTCAGGTCACAGTTGTGATTTGCTTTCGTTCTTAAAAATATTGAGATTTGTAACACCATTTTTAAGGAAATCTATAATTGATTTTGAGTTGTGATTTGCTTTCGTTCTTAAAAATATTGAGATTTGTAACACCCTACGCTTGCACTATGTTATTGGAAAACGAGTTGTGATTTGCTTTCGTTCTTAAAAATATTGAGATTTGTAACACCTACGTGGGTAATAGAAGAGGGAGAAGATTAGTTGTGATTTGCTTTCGTTCTTAAAAATATTGAGATTTGTAACACCAAGGTCATTTTTACTCGTTATCGTGACCCCGTTGTGATTTGCTTTCGTTCTTAAAAATATTGAGATTTGTAACACCAAGATAGTTTTAACTAAGAGATAATATGGTGTTGTGATTTGCTTTCGTTCTTAAAAATATTGAGATTTGTAACACGTAAAAGGTAAAACTATTGTAAGTTACGATAGTTGTGATTTGCTTTCGTTCTTAAAAATATTGAGATTTGTAACACCTTGGCAAAAGATAAAGAGTTGCAAGAAGCTGTTGTGATTTGCTTTCGTTCTTAAAAATATTGAGATTTGTAACACCAAAAGGCTATACAGCTAATCTATCTTACGAGTTGTGATTTGCTTTCGTTCTTAAAAATATTGAGATTTGTAACACCAGTTATTATAGATGAATGCCATTACGCTTAGTTGTGATTTGCTTTCGTTCTTAAAAATATTGAGATTTGTAACACCACAGGTTGAACCTATAAACGCTTAATATTAGTTGTGATTTGCTTTCGTTCTTAAAAATATTGAGATTTGTAACACCTTGCAGACATTTAACTACATAACCAGATATGTTGTGATTTGCTTTCGTTCTTAAAAATATTGAGATTTGTAACACCTAAGATGGGTTTAGGCAGTAAGGATGCACAGTTGTGATTTGCTTTCGTTCTTAAAAATATTGAGATTTGTAACACCTAATGTAGGGCACAGTATAACCGCTCCAGTGTTGTGATTTGCTTTCGTTCTTAAAAATATTGAGATTTGTAACACCAAAAGACCCATCACTCCACATTGATGTGGTGTTGTGATTTGCTTTCGTTCTTAAAAATATTGAGATTTGTAACACCATATTTGAATTTTTTTCATGGTGTTTTTTAGTTGTGATTTGCTTTCGTTCTTAAAAATATTGAGATTTGTAACACCAACGGACATAAATATTTATGACATTCTTATGTTGTGATTTGCTTTCGTTCTTAAAAATATTGAGATTTGTAACACCGTACCCCTCTTTATTTTACTAATATACAACTAGTTGGCTTTGTTTTTAGAAACAAAAAATGGTTTACAAATGCTCTTTACACCTAAAAAGTTCTTTGGTTTTTATATCCTAAGAACTTTTTTTGTTTTAATCAAAAAAAATAGTCTAAACTATTTTCAAATCAAGGTGACAATCCAATAACAAATTAGTTATTATCATAAAACAAGGCAATATGCTATGATAAAACGAACTATTTACTTTGGCAACCCAGTGTATTTGAGCAATAAACTAAACCAAATGGTACTTGCTTTTCCTGTCTCCAATGCCAACCCTACCAAACAAATACCTATAGAAGACATAGGCATTCTTATTTTAGATAATCCACAAATAACCATCACTCATGCCCTTATAAATGCCATCATTAGCAACAATGCTGCCGTGCTTTGGTGTGATAACAAACACTTGCCAAATGGGCTAATGCTGCCACTAGACCAAAACAACACCTTTTCAGAAAAACTGCGTTACCAACTAAATGCCAGTGAACCCCTAAAGAAGCAACTGTGGAGGCATACTGTAATGTGCAAAATTCAAAACCAAAGTGCTGTTTTAAAAGCCCTTGGGTATGAGTACCAAAAACTAGAAGCTATGGCAAAAGAAGTACAGAGCGGAGACCCAGATAACCTAGAGGGGCAGGCTGCTGCCATCTATTGGAATGCCCTTTTATTGCCCTATGCTGTAAACAGGGGCAAAGACTTGGGTGGCCCAAATTTATTTCTAAACTATGGGTATGCCATACTTAGAGCCATAACGGCACGTAGCTTAGTGGCTAGTGGTTGCTTGCCTGCCGTAGGTATATTTCATAAAAATAAATACAATAGCTTCTGTTTGGCAGATGATGTTATGGAACCTTACCGCCCATTAGTAGATTTGCTAGTGTTTGAGCATTTGGCTACAGTAGATGTTGTCCCAGAGTTACTTGCTGTTTCAGACAAACAAGTGCTATTAAAAATACCAGTGTTAGATACCGTAGTAGAGGGCAAATTAGGGCCTTTGATGGTAAATATGCAACGCAGTACGGCTAGTCTAATGCAATGTTTTGAAGGGACAACACGCAAAATAGCATTTCCAAAAATGGGCGTATGAGCTTTGATAGGATAAACCAATATAGAATCATGTGGATGTTTGTGTACTATGACTTGCCTACACTTACCAAAAAGCAAATGAAGGCGGCTAACCAATTTAGAAAAGACCTGCTCAGAGATGGTTTTGCCAGAATGCAGCTTAGCATATACGCAAGGCACTGTAGCAGTAGAGAAAATGCTGAAGTACACAAGCGTAGAGTTAAAAATTTTTTGCCAGAAAAAGGAGACATTATGCTTTTAGAAATTACAGATGCTCAGTTTGCTAGGATAGAATTTTATACAGGCCCCAAAACATCTAAAAGACCCAACACACCACAGCAACTAGAACTTTTTTGAGTCTATTGCCATGTTTTATTGAATATAAAAGTGTATTAAAAAAAAGTTCATTTTTGTATGTTACATACAAATAAGAATTTATGAAAAGCATCACTTGCAAAAAAAACAAGAACTATTTTTTTTGCATTCCCTACCATAACCAACAACACATTATACCTAAGTTCAAAAAAAAATAGTAGAAGCCCAAAAGGTAAAAATTTTTACCGCCTTGGGGGTTAAGTTTTTG
>JAYVIQ010000207.1:0-11975 GCA_043770215.1 Cytophagales bacterium
ATGAGCTATGCTTCGTATATATGTTCCTTTTGAACACCCTATCTTAAAATTCAATATTGGAAAATTAGAGTCATCTATATCAAAGTAGTGAATATGTACATTACGAGGTTCTATTTCTATTTCTTTGCCTTTTCTAGCCAATTCATAAGACCTTTTTCCATCTACTTTTATTGCAGAATAAGAAGGTGGTATCTGAGATATATCTCCTAAAAAAGATTGCCTTATTTTTTCAATTTGTTCTTTATTGATATGATCTATTGGATATTCAGTATCAAAATCAGTTTCTAAATCATAGGAAGGAGTAGATTTACCCAATTCAATTTCTCCTGTATATTCTTTTTTTTGAGCTTGAACCTCATCTATTGTTTTGGTTTTTTTACCAGTGCAAATAATAAGCAATCCTGTGGCTAATGGATCTAAGGTTCCGGCATGACCAACTTTTATTTTTTTATTCCCAGTTAATTTTTTTAAACGATACCTTAACTTATTTACGGCATCAAAAGAAGTAAATGTGTAGGGCTTATCTATTAAAATAGTTTCCCCTAATTCAAAATCTACGTTTGAAAGGTTCATTGTATAATTAGTGTCTAGCTTATTTATCAAGTCAATTGAAGGCTTACACCACTGTAAAACAAAATAAGCAATATAGTTCCTAAGACAATTCTATAGTACCCAAACACTTTAAAACCATACTTTGTTAAAATCCCAATAAATGTTTTTATGGCTAAATAAGCAACTGCAAAAGCTATTACGTTACCTAAAATTAATAAATCTATTTGATCTTTAGATTGCATAAGTAATTCTTTTTCATCCCATAAGCTTTTTGCAGTAGCTGCAAACATGGTGGGCACAGCTAAAAAAAATGAAAACTCTGCTGCTGTTTTTCTAGTAAGCTTTTGGGATAATCCTCCAATAATAGTAGCTGCTGACCTAGAAACACCTGGAACCATAGCAACACATTGAAAACAACCTATTAAAAAACTAGTCTTGTAACTCATTTCTACAGGCTCTTTTTGTTCATTTTTAGAAAACCATTTGTCTATAAATAACAACAAAAAGCCACCTACAAAAAGCATAAAAGCAACTACCTCTACCCTATCCAACAACTCATCTATTTTACTTTTAAAAAGCAAACCTATAATTGCAGTAGGAATAAAAGCTACAAAAAGTTTAAAGTAAAAATCAATGGATTTAAAAAAATCTTTAAAATACACGAAAACAACTGCCATTATTGCACCTAGTTGTATGCATACTTCAAATAATTTTGTAAAATCATCAGATGCAATGCCCATTAAAGAAGAAGCAATAATCATATGACCAGTAGAAGATACTGGCAAATATTCTGTTATACCCTCTACTATAGCAAGTATAACAGCCTCTATTGTATTCATTTATTTGTAGAGATTATTGTTTAGCTTCTTTCTTTTTGTAGAAAATTGCTGCAAATTGAATTGCAAAACCTGCAATAATTACAATTGGACCAAGGGTCAAACCCATGAAACCAAAGCCATACTCGGCAGTTTCAAATTTCATTATTAGAAAACCTAATATGAGTACTGCCAAACCACCTAACATGATTCTGAAATTTTCTTTTTTAAAAGCAAAATTGTTTTCCATAATTTTAATATAATTCGTCTAATGAAAGTTTTAAATAACGATTAAGTGCAAACCAACAACTGAAGAAGCCAATGAATCCACCGAGTAAAAGCAAAGAAAATAGCAAAAGTAAAATATCTTGCGTAGTCAAAAGGTTAGCCAAATCATCTACATGTTGGTTAGCAAAGTAAATTACTCCATAAGTAAACAATGCTGCAATGGCACCCCCTATAATTCCTTGAAAAGTTGTTTTAATCAAAAATGGTTTTTTAATGAACTTTTTCTCTGCCCCCACTAATTGCATACTTCTAATTAGAAATCTTTGAGAAAATAAAGCTAGTTTAATCGTATTATTTATTAGAAAACTAATTGTTATAACAGATAATAATGTAAACAAACCCAATATTAGTGAAATAAGGTTAAGATTTGATACAATTGCAGTGAGGTCTTTGCTTCTTTCTGAAGATAAATCTACTTCATAAACTCCTACAGAATCAGACAGTTGTTTTGCAATTTTACTTAATTTGCTTTGGGTGGCAAACTGGCTTTTTATTTTCAATACAAAACAAGGTTTTATAGGATTGTAACCTAAAATATCATCAAAATCTTTGGGTAAATATTTTTTGTTTATCAAATCATTGGATATTTCTTGAGAGGATTTGTAGACTACTGGAGCGTTGGTCTGTCTATTCACAAATGGAAGATTAAGCAGTTCTTCTTGTAGTTTATTTCTACTGCTTTCATTTAGTCCAATCTCTATATATACATGCAACTCTACATTTTGTTTTACTTTATCTATTAATGTATTAGCATGTAAAAGCAATCCACTTAGAATACCTACAATAGTGAGAGACAATGAAATGCTCAGAAGTACAAAACTATACTCTGAGTTTCCAAGTTTTTTTTTCTTTCTTATTTTGGTAATCTTATTCAACTTCACAATTTTGATGTGAAGATACGAATTCTTTAAGTAAAAATCTAAAAATAAAAGCCCCCCTTTTAGAGAGGGCATATAAATTTATTGCAACTGGTTTAGAACCTTCAAATCTGATATTTGATGGTCTTCCAATCTTTCTTCTTTATTGCTAGACTCTACTATTTTATAGATTTTTCCTTGATACCTGAGCAATAGCATTCCTAGTTTCTTTTCTACTATGTAGGCCTCTCCTTTAAAGTTACCTAGTAGCTGCAAGTTTTTGCCATCATACTTATACCCTAAAAAGTCATAACTTTTATCTACGGAGTAGTCTATTTTAGAACTATGTATTTCGTTGCTGTTTTTTGATGATTCAATAGTACCATTATTGAAACTGTATTCTATATCTTCTTCATCCTCAGCATATACTAATGGATCAAACTTTTCAGTTTTCTTAATGGTTCGGATATACTCATTAGATTTAATATTATTTTTACTCTCAGAAGGTTTGGATTTATTGACCTTTGGGATTATTTGAGAAGTTGCTTTGGTTCTATCAATGATTTCTATCTCAGATTCAACCTGTTTAACTTCTTTTTGTGAAATTGAAGACGAATTAGATGTAATTTTAATAGTTGATTTGGATGCCTTTTTTGGTGTTTCTAGGTTGTTGTTTATGGAGGTGTAAATAGTTATTCCTACCAATGTAACTGTAAGAGCAGAAACAGCTGCAATAGCTATTTTTTGGGTCCAAGGACTTATTGAAGATGGGTTGATTCCTGCCAATTTAGTTTTCAACTCTAAGCGTCTGGTTTGTTTTATTGCTTCTAGTACTAATTTTTGCATTTCAAATTCAGCCTTTGCATTTGAATTTTCACTAATGAATTGTTCAAAATCGCCACGTTCTTCTGGTGACATGTTGCCTAGTAAATAATTTTCTATTTGTATATCGATATTTTCCATTATGCTATATCATTAATCCAGAAAATCTGAAGCTTTATATAAAGACAAAACCAAAGTGTCTAATTCTTTTTTACATTTATATTTTTTTGTTTTTGCTGTGTCAGAGTTAGAAAAATTAAGTTTTTCTGCAATTTCAGTCATTGATATTTTATCAAAATAATACATTGTCAAAACTTTTTGGCAAGTATCTCCCAATTTAGAAATACACCTGTGAATTGCTTTTACCTGCTCATTGGCATCTAAATTATATTCTTGTGCTTTTTCTGTATCTTCTTCTGAAACAAACTTAGATTTTCTATTTAACTCTTTACGCCATAGGTTATTACAAATACTATATAAATAAGTACTAATTTTAGATGTAAGTTTAAATTCATTATTTGCTACTTTTTCCCAAAATATAACTAAAGCATCTTGATAAATGTCTTTTGCTTCATCTTCACTGCCGTTATTTTTTTTTATCAAATTTACCATCATGCGGTAATTTTGTTTATAAAGGTATTCTATAGCTGTTTCATCCCCTTTTTTGATTTTTTCAATTACAACTTCGTCTTTCATTTACAATCAAAAAGATATGGATTTCTACCATTTATACATCTTTACGGAAAAAAGTAACCTAAGGTTTATAATTTATTAGTATTTATTAATGAAAATAATTCTGATTTGGTTTCTTCATTAAGAAAAGCACCTCCATAAAAACAGGTTACTGTGCTGCTGTGGGTATCTTCTACTCCTCTAGAAGAAACACATAAGTGCTTGGCTTCTAGTATTATGGCTACATCCAGAGTACTTAAAGTTTCCTGTAAGTCTTTTCCAATTTGTTGAGTAAGTCGCTCTTGAACTTGAGGTCTTTGAGAATAATATTTTACCAATCTATTTAGTTTGGATAAACCAATAACATGGCTATTTGGAATATAAGCAACATGTGCTTTGCCAAAAAAAGGAACAAAATGGTGTTCGCAATTGGAATAAAAGCTAATGTCTTTTTCTACTAAAATTTGATTAAAGCCAAATTTGTTTTCAAACAATTTTGTGTCAGGTCTATTTTTTGGATTTAATCCGCCAAATATTTCTTCTACAAACATTTTAGCAACCCTTTTTGGTGTACCCTTTAGGCTATCATCTTCCAAATCTAAACCTAAAATATTCATAATATCTGTAAAATGATTTTGGATTAATTCAATCTTTAGTGTGTCATTAATCTCAAAAGCATCGCTCCTCAATGGTGTATTTATGGAACTGTACATGTGGTTTTCACCTATTTCTTCTATAGTTGGTGTATTTATACCTTTTAAATTTTCTTTCATTCTTTCAATTATATTCCTACAAAACTTTTATTTTTATTGAACTATATGCTACAAACAATTAAAGTGAGTAGAAAAGCAAAACTTTTAAATAAACATTTGTTTCTTGTTATGGTTCAAAATTAAACAAAATGAACGTAAATTCATTACTTTGTGTTAAGTATTTAATTCAGAATAAAATTAGGTATTTATTTATTTTACTTAAAATTTACTCTAAAAAAATAGATATAAGTGTATATTTACAAAATAATATTTGGTTAAAAAAGAAATTATGAATTTTGAAGAGATAAAAAAACAAATATATAAATACCATGAAATGGGCTTAAAGACATTTACTTCATCTTCTTTTCAGTCTCATAGCATTGTCTTATTGCATATTTTATCAAGAATAGATAAAAATATTCCTGTCTATTTTATGAATACTGGTTTTCATTTTCCTGAAACTCTAAAATTTAGGGATGATATTTCTTCAGAATTTGGCTTAAATTTAATAAGCATAAGCAGCGCTACACCCAAGAGTTTACAAAAAGATGAATCTGGGAGACTCCTTTTTACTTCAGACCCAGATTATTGCTGTTATTTAAACAAAGTGGCTCCAATGGATTTGATTTTGGCTGAATATGATGTGTGGATAAATGGCGTTAGAGGTGACCAAAGTGCTGTAAGAAAAGCTATGACAATAGAAATGCCTGCACCACACGACAGCCTCAGATTTCACCCTATGTTGGATTGGACAACTAAAATGATTTTTCAATACCAAAAGGAATTTAATCTTAAACCTCACATTCTAGATGCACAAGGATACCAGAGCATTGGTTGTGAGCCTTGTACAAGAAAAATGGATTTAGAAATGATGGAAAGACAATCTCGTTGGTTTGGAATGAACAAAACAGAATGTGGTTTACATACAGATTTAGTAAAATAAAATAAAAAAAATGAAAATATTAGTAACAGGCGGAGCGGGATATGTTGGTGCAGAACTTGTATATCAACTATCACTAGACAAAGAAATAACCGAAATAATTGTATATGATAACCTTTCTAGAGGCAATGAAAATTTATTTATAAGTGCAAGCCATAAAATAAAAAGCAACAACGTAAAATTTGTTTTTGGCGATTTGTTAGATTCCAGAAAACTAAAAAAAGTAATCAAAGGTGTACATGTTGTTTATCATTTGGCCGCTAAACTAGCAAGCGCAAATAGCAATGAAGATGCCCATTCTTTTGAACAAGTAAATAATTGGGGTACGTCTGAATTGGTTCTGGCTGTAGAGGAAGAAAAAAGCGTACAAAAATTTATTTACCTGAGTAGCATGGGTGTTTATGGTAGTTCTCTTAAAGAATCTCCAGTGACTGAAGAAACAGAAGTAAATCCAAAAACATTTTATGCGGTTTCTAAAATGAGGGGCGAGGATCACGTACGTAGGTTGATGGATAAAATAGACACTGTTATCATAAGAGCTGCCAATGTGTATGGGTACTCCCCTACTGTACGCTTCGATAGTGTAATAAATAGGTTTTTATTTGATGCTAACTTTAATAATAAAATACAAATACATGGTTCTGGAAAACAATCTAGAACATTTATTCATGTAAATAAAGTTGTAAAAGTTTTAAACGAACTTAAAGGTAATTCTGTACCAAATGGCACATACAACTTGGGAGATGTAAATTGCTCATTGCTAGATTTAGTAGATATCTTTAAAGAAACGTTTACTGAGTTGGAATTTATATTCATAAACCAACATTTGCAATTACGCAATCTAGAAATGAACACTTCAAATCTGATTTCTAAATACATACCTTTAGATCCTGCGAATTTAAAACTAGAAGTTTCAGAATTTAGAAAGAACAATTTTGCGTTTTAAAATTGTATAGTTTTTTTTTGGTTTAAGTAGTAAATTTTATTAGTTGTTTGCTACTTAAATCAAAATATATAAACTAAAAAAGCAAATCTCTTAAAATGATTTTGGTGCTTTATTTTAGTTAAAATCTACCCTTTCTAACAGCAATGTATTCATTGGATCTAGCTTAAACCCTTTTACTTTTTTATCCATTAGTGCCAGAATTTGACCATAATACAAAACAATTGCTGGAGCATCATTCATCATAATCGCATCCATTTTTTCATAAATTTCACCACGTTCCTTAGCTTCTTTTACAGAAATAGAAGCAGCATACAAATCATCAAACAATTTATTTTTGTAATGGAATCTGTTTGGTCCTTCGGGAGAAAAACTTGATCCATAGAAAAGTGTTAGATAATTTTCTCCTTCAGGATAATCAGCCAACCAACCCATTTTAAAAAAGTTAATTCTGCCCGTTTCAGCTAAATCTAAACACACTTTGCCATCATTTAAATCTATAGAAACATCTACCCCTAACACTTCTTTCCACGTTTTGGTCAAAAACTCAGCCAATGCCTGATTCTGTTTTGCAAGAGTAATTTTTAAACCCTTGAGTTGGGCAGGCTTAAACCCACTTTTCTTTAAAAAGAGTTGAGCACGTTCAGGATTATACTCAATACCCTTTACTTTAGTTGCATCATAGTAAGGCATAGCAGGTGGTACTACCCCATTCTTACCTTCAATCCCCAATCCATTTCTTAAAAGCGTTACAATTCTTTTTCTATCTACTGCATAGCTTAATGCTTTTCTAAAATCAGGATTTAAAAACGGACTATTTTGATCATCTTTATAGACTTCAGCATTCTTATCTAACTGAAACCCCAACATATCTGTAGCCAAATAGGGCCCTTTAAAAACATTGAATTTAGCTGATATTTCTTCTTTTATAGTACCGTCTGCGTATAGAACATCATCCAAAACAGACTCATCTAAACGAGAAACAAAATCGAAATATCCTAATTGAAAAGCCCTAAAACATTGGCTTTGATCAGAGATAAACGAAATCTCAACGGCATCTAGATAAGGCAATTGCACGCCTGAAGCATCTTTTTTCCAATATTGTTTATTTTTAGTAAAAACCATTGTATTGCCTTCATCCCAGGTATCAAAAGCAAATGGACCTGTACCTACAGGATTTCTACCAAATTCTTCGCCATATTGTGTAGCCAAATCTTTAGGAATCATACTACAAAATGGCATACACAGAATTTGCAAAAAATAAGGTACAGGATGATCTAAATATATGGCTAATGTAGTATCATCTAGTGCTTTAAAACAAGTATCAGATATAAATCCATTGTTGTCTTTTAATACCTTATCTTTAAATATCCAAATCCCTTGATTGTATATTGAGGTTGTATCGCACACTCTTTCTAGAGAGTATTCTAAATCATAAGCAGTAGATTTCCTGCCTTTGCCTGCTTTAAACATAGGATGATCATGAAAAAAAACATCATTTCTAAGATGTAAAATATACTTTTTACCATCCGGACTTGTTTCCCAAGACTTAGCTAAACAAGGTTCAACCTCCATTTTTTCATTAAAAGCTAGTGGAGTATTAAAAAGCTGACTTGTTGCCCAGACATTGGGTAATGAGGTTGCAAAGGCTGGATCTAATGAATTGATAGTACCTATTTCATTGTATCTAAATATTTTTTTAGTGCCTTTGGTTGCTTCTTTATTACACGAAATCAAAAGCATCAAAATAATTACACCAATAAAAAAATTCAACTGTTTCATAACCAAAGGAGTTAACATCTTATCCACATTTATTATACACATTTGGTGATAAGTCTGTGCATCCTTATCTCCATTAATAATCGTTGCAAGATAACGAATCTCTTATATTTGTGCTGTCGTTTTTTATAAACACAAAAAAATAAAATAAATGATAACCGTTTTATCAATGGTTATTCTTTAAAGATAAGAAGTGACAATCTTAATATTAGATATTTATACTAAAGTAAGAAAATATAAAATTATGGGTAAAATAATCGCTATATCAAACCAAAAAGGTGGAGTAGGCAAAACTACAACGGCTATAAACCTTGCGGCAAGTTTGGCAGCTTTAGAATTTAAAACTTTGATCGTTGATGCAGATCCACAAGCCAATAGCACTACGGGACTAGGTTTAGAGCCAAAGAATGTAGAAACTGGTGTTTATGAATGTATGATGGATAAGCTAGACGGCTTAGAATATGTAGTTGCAACTGAAGTAGAATTTTTAGATATTTTACCAGCCAATATAGATCTTGTAGGTTTAGAAGTAGAATTTGTAGAGACAGAAAATAGAGAACATCAAATGAAACAAGTACTTGCTTCTTGCAAAGAAAAGTACGATTTTATTATTATAGACTGCTCTCCATCATTAGGTTTAATTACTGTAAATGCTTTAGTAGCAGCAGATTCTGTAATAATACCCGTACAATGCGAATATTTTGCTTTGGAAGGTTTAGGTAAACTATTAAATACAATAAGCATCATACAAAAAAGATTAAATCCATCTTTGGGATACGAAGGGATTTTATTGACAATGTATGATATGCGAATCAATTTATCTAACCAAGTGGTAAATGAAGTAAAAACTCACTTTGAAGATATGGTGTTCAACACCATTATCCCTAGAAACATACGATTGAGCGAATCTCCAGGCTTTGGAGTACCTGTAATTGCACATGATGCACAAAGTAAAGGAGCTACAAGTTATCTGAGCTTAGCACAAGAAATTATAGAAAAAAACGGTTTATCTGTTTCAAAATAAAATTATGATTAAAAGAAAAACAGGGTTAGGCAAAGGCTTAAGTGCTATTTTACAAGACAGCAATGAAGAAAATGCTGCTATGCAAAACCGCCAACAAAACAACGGTACAAAAAACTTAAATTTTATGGATCTTGAAATCCATAAAATAGAAGTGAATCCATACCAACCAAGATTAGAATTTGAAGAGTCTGCTTTAAATGAATTAGCAGAATCTATTAGAATACAAGGTATTATACAACCAATAACAGTAAGGAAACTAACTACAGACCAATACCAACTTATCTCTGGTGAACGGAGATTTAGAGCTTCTCAATTAGCAGGCTTAGATAAAATTCCTGCATACATAAAAGACGTAGACAATCAACAAATGATTGAAATGGCTTTGATTGAGAACATTCAAAGAGAAGACTTAAATGCGTTAGAAGTAGCTTTTTCTTACCAAAGATTGATGCATGAATGCGACCTTAGACAAGAAGATTTAGGAGAACGTGTAGGAAAAAGTCGTAGTACTGTCACTAATTTTCTTCGCTTACTTAAATTGCCACCTCAAATACAGAAAGGTTTGCAAGAGAACAGGATTTCTATGGGTCATGCAAAAGCACTCTTAGGCATTGAAGAAATAGACATTCAACTAGTGATATTTGACAAAATAATTCAAGAAGAGCTAAGTGTAAGAAAAGCTGAAGAACTTGCCAAAAATCTGAACCTAATAAAAGAAAGTAAAGCCAAAGACAGAGCAGTACCTCTAGATAACGCCCCCGAAGTAAAGAGATTACAATCTGAACTAAGCAGTCATTTTGGCACTAAAGTGGCGGTGAGTATGAATTCCAAAGATAAAGGAGATATCAAAATACCTTTTATGTCAATTGAAGATTTAAATCGTATATTAGAGATCTTAAAAGTTTAAGTAAGATACATTGAAAAAAATAGCATTTATTTTATTGATTTTGAGCCAGTTGCAATTATGGTCACAAAATGACACCATAAAAAGAACAGACGAGAGCCAAATAAACACACGCTTTTTAGAAACATCTACTGAAGAAAGTAGAGTTACAAACCCTAAAAAAGCAACTCGATTAGCACTAATACCTGTTATAGGTTTGGGTCAGATTTACAATAAAAAGTATTGGAAACTCCCAATTATTTATGGCTTAAATGCTTTAATCGTATACCGAATTATTAATTCAAACAATCAATATGTTTCTTACAGAAACGAATTGTATAAACGTGATATTTCGGCAGCATACCCTGAGATTAATTGGAGTACCACAAATTCTACTTTTGCAACAGAAACCACATCTAGCATTAGGACAACCAAAGATATATTAAGAAAAAAAAGAGACAGAGCCATCATAATGGCAGGCGGACTTTATGTTATGACTGTAGTAGATGCTTTAGTAGATGCCCACCTATCTAATTTTAGCATAGATAAAAAAAAAGTAGCTCATTTTAGGCCAGGATTAGTACCAAGTAATCAAACTTTAGCTCTTGGGGTAAATTTCAAACTCAGTTTTTAAGAATTAGTAAAACTAATCTCATTTAAGTAACTTTATAGTATAACAAAATCTTATGGCAAGAATAGCATTAATTGGATATGGAAAAATGGGTAAAACCATAGAAAAAATTGCGTTAAGTAGAGGCAATACCATCTCTATGATTATAGACCAAGACAACATAGAGGACATAAATAAAATTGCAAAGGAAAATACAGATTCTATTATAGAATTTACAATGCCAGAGAGTGCAGTAAACAACCTTAAAAATTGTTTCAAAAGTAAAGTACCCGTTGTGTGTGGCACTACTGGCTGGCTAGAAAACTGGTCAGAGGTAGTTTCTGAATGCCAAAATCAAGATGCTGGTTTTTTTTATGCCTCTAACTATTCTGTAGGTGTAAATATTTTTTTTAAACTAAATGAATGGTTAGCTAAAGCCATGAATGGATTTGACCAATACAACGTGCTTATGGAAGAAATTCATCACATCCATAAAAAAGACGAACCTAGCGGCACAGCAATCACTTTGGCAGAAGGTATCTTAGAGAATTTGAACAGAAAAACAAACTGGAAACTTTATTTTGAAGGGAAAGAGTCAGACATAGCCATAACTTCTAAAAGAATTGGCGAAGTACCTGGCACACATAGTACTATTTTTAGATCAGCTGTAGATGAAATAGAAATAAAACATACAGCTCATTCTAGAGAAGGTTTTGCACTAGGTGCAGTACTTGCTGCAGAATATATGGTGGGCAAAAAAGGAGTTTTAGGAATGAACGAAATGCTTAAATTTTAAAGAATATGTGGTTAGTTGTTATTTTATTTTTGTTGGTGTATATTCCAACGGTATCTTGCTACAAAAGTCTAGTAGCCGCTGGTGTATCTAAAGCAAATTGTTTTATACCATTTGTAAATACATACCATCTTGTAAAAACTATTGGAAGATTTAAATTGGCGATTTACTTTATTTTTTACTTCAAAAATTAAACGATTATTTTCAGTATTCAAATCAATCTCAATCGTTGGATTCACAATCAT
>JAYVIQ010000208.1:0-6774 GCA_043770215.1 Cytophagales bacterium
GCTCATGATTTCGGTCAAAAATGTGGGGCAGGGTCTTATTTAAAATCACTAAGAAGAACCAAAATAGGTGATTTTGATATTGAAAATGCATATCAATTAGAAACTTATGTGGCGCATTTAGAAAATTTAATTGATGCAAATTCATAGAGGGGTTTCTTTAGATCTAAAAATTGAAAATGCTGTTGTAACAAGTGGTATTTTTGATGGTGTACATTTAGGTCATCAATTTTTGTTAAATCAATTGGTTGCATCAGCAAAAAAAATAAATGGTCAATCTGTTGTATTAACCTTTTGGCCTCATCCAAAATTAGTTATACAGCCGCAAAGCAATATAAAACTCATTACAGATTTAGAAGAGAAATTGCTATTGCTAAAGCAGTTTGGAATAGATCATGTCTGGATTATTCCTTTCAATAGAGATTTCTCTTTGTTGTCCTCACAAGATTTTATTCAAGAAATTTTGATCAAAAACTTAAAAGCTAAGCGATTAATTATTGGATATGACCATAAATTTGGTAAAAATAGGGAGGGAAGTTTTCAATACTTAATTGAAAATAGAAACCGTTATCCTTTTGAAATAGAGGAAATAGCCAAACAAAGTGTAGATGAAATGGCATTTTCTAGTTCACTTATCAGGAAATCTTTAGCTAATGGAGATGTAGAGCGTTGTAAAGAACTAATGGGACATAACTATTCATTGGCAGGAACAGTAATTAAGGGAAAGCAAAACGGAAGAAAAATAGGTTTTCCAACGGCAAACATTAAAGTAAATTTTGATAATAAATTGATTCCTAGTGATGGTAGCTATTTTGTGAAGGTTAGATTTTTAGATAATTCTGTTTTTACAGGAATGTTAAACATAGGAAAGAGACCTACCTTAGAAGCTGGAAGTAGTATTGAGGTGTATATTATTGATTTTGAGAAAGATATATATGGAGAAAATTTGGTTGTGGAATTTTATAAAAAAATAAGAGAAGAAATTCGCTTTCAAAGTATAGAACTGTTAAAAGAACAACTTAAATTAGATAAAATAAGTACACTTGCCTATTTTGAACAAAATTTAGGCTCTAATTAAACAATAAATTATTACAACACATATCATGAATTCATCAGAAATAAAGTTTAATATAGAATTAAACGAAGAAAAATACATAGATAAAATTAGATGGGAGAGTACAGACAAGCCCTCTGACAGTCCAGACTTGACTGATGCAATTGCTATTTCTATTTGGGATCCCGCTCAAAAAAACACTATGCGAATAGATTTGTGGTCTAAAGACATGACTGCTTTTGAAATGAAGCGTTTTACAGTGGATAGTATTGGTGGTTTAGCAGAATCATTAAGGAGTGCTACAGGAGATCATAAAATGGCAGATTTGATGCAAGAATTGTGTCAAACATTGGTAAAGCACGTAGAGAAATCTGAAAACTAATTTCCCTTGAAAAAAACATTAGTCATTATCAATCCTAAAGCAGGAGAAAAAAGTAAGCAAAATATTTATAAACTTATTGCTACAACTCTTGATCCTGATCTATTTGATGTAGAGATAAAATCTACTGAAAATAAAGGACATGCAAAAGAACTAGCTTCAAGTGCTGTTAAAAATGGCTTTGAGGTAGTGATAGGCGTTGGAGGAGATGGTACTATTAATGAAATTGCAAATGGATTGGTAAATACTAATGTTGTTTTGGGTATTGTTCCTGTAGGTAGTGGAAATGGATTAGCTAGACATTTAACATTGCCATTGAATCCTAAAGAAGCTTTAAAAAGAAT
This sequence comes from Cytophagales bacterium, assembly GCA_043770215.1. Lineage (GTDB taxonomy): Bacteria > Bacteroidota > Bacteroidia > Cytophagales > JAAEPT01 > JAYVIQ01. The sequence goes on from JAYVIQ010000208.1 coordinate 1,775, forward strand.
AAACAGATTTAAACTTGATGTTATAGATACTGCAATTTTTAACGACAGAGTATTTTTATGTACAGCAGGTTTGGGTTTTGAAGGTGAAGTGAGTAAAAAGTTCGAAAGTTCTAAACGTAGAGGTTTTGTTGCATATAGTGCGTTGGTATTTAAATCTTTTGGTAAGTTTAAATCGTTTGAAACTTTAGATGGAACTCAAAAAAACTTACTTACTTTTTGTGTTGCAAACGCCTCTCAGTATGGAAATAACACATATATAGCTCCAAAAGCATCTATTCAAGACGGATTGTTGGATTTGATAGGATTAGAAAAATTTAGAGCTATAAATTTACCTCACATAGCTTGGCAGTTATTTAGACAAACCATAGACCAAAACCACATGCATCATCATGCTCAATGTGAAAAGTCTAGCTTAAAATTTAGTAGGTTGCTTCCTGCACATGTAGATGGAGAGTATATGGGTGAAGTAGATAGCTTTGAAGCTTACGTTGTACCTAAAAGTTTACATGTAATTGTGTGACATTACTATAGAATAATGCTTTTAAGTATTGTATTTAAGGTTTTATTAATCTAATAATTTCTTACAAATTTGTTTTTCTGTTAGATACAAACTCATAGTGTAGGGTACATCTAAGCAAACTATCGAAACCAACTTTGTTGCCTCTTGAAGAACCAATTATTGACTTTTGTGTAGGATCAATTGCTAAAGCGCGAGTAATTGAAGTTTTTTTATAATCAATATATTTGTTACTTACATCATCTATATAATCGCTAAAAAGCAATGAATAATCTGCTGAAAAACCAATTCTTTTATTCTGTATAATGTTAAAATCTACGTAAAAACCTGTTTTTAATCCTGACAAAAATTTGCTGTATGACTTATTTTCAGTTGATAATGGTGCTAAAAAAGTTTTAATTCCATTGATAGTAGCAAATGGATTTTGATGCATGACTAAAGGAGCTAAAAGAATAAAAAATTCATTCTTAGCTCTACCATTGTTTTTTGTTTTATCTTTTGTAAAGGCATATTCAAGGTTTAAATGTATACCCAAAGTATTATTTTTAAACGATATTCCAGAAGCTGGATCTGAATTGCTTTGCACCCTTTGAAAAGCAAACTCAGGCCTAAAATAAAATTGTTTGTTAATGTGCACCCTTGAAGATACATTTGCCTGTAACCCTACATTAGAACAAGTTGTGCAAAGGTCTCCGATGTATTTAGTAGCGCCCAGACCAAAGATGACAGAGGTTTTGTATTTTACTATTTTTGCGTCTGATTGGGCAAAAATGGGCAAAATTTTACATATAATAAGTATATAAAACGCTTGTTTAAAACAGTACCTTAAATACATTTTACTTTTTCTGAAGAGAAAAAAAGCCATTATGGGTCATTTTATTATTTAATTTTCAAGTACTGGTAACAAAGTAAACATTTATAATTAATCTGTTAGGCTTTAAATTTAGGCAAAAGACTTCGCATTTTATCAATTTCTTTATTACTAACCAAGGAAACCAACAGAACAGGCATAAGCAAAAGCTCTGTAAACATAGCAAATATAAGTGTAAGACTTATTAGCAAACCAACATAAAATGTACCTTTGAAATCAGAAAAAACCAAAATCATAAATCCTGATATCAATATAAGACTGGTAATAATTATGGCTTTACCTGTGCTTAAATACGTATTTTTAAGAGCATAAAGCAAGCTTTTGCCTTTAGAAAGTTCTAACTTAAGTTTGCTCATAAAATGAATGGTATCATCTTCTGCTATGCCAAAAGCAATGGTAAAAATAATGCTTGTACTCATTTTGATTCCTATGTCAAAATAGCCAATAATTGCAGCAATCATAAGCATTGGAATAATATTTGGTAAAATAGAAATAATGATCATCTTGAAAGATCTAAACAATAATCCCATGATGATTGCTATGACTACAATTGAAAATGTAAGTCCTTTCATAAGGTTTACAGATAAATTATCGTTTGTAAGATCTATCAAATAGGCAGAACCCGTAAGTCTAGGTTTTAGTAAATTAGGATTTATATTTTTAGCTATAAAAACGTTAAGTTCATTTTTTATTTCTTGTGATCGGTTACTACCAATATCTGTGGTTATTCCAGTTATTCTACCCATTTTTTGGTCTTTAGTAGTTAATAATCCCATGTCGGCTATTTTTTTGTATTTTCTAATGAGTTTTTTAGCTTTCAAAAACTCATCTTTCTGTGGCATTTTGTATTGATTTGCCAATCCATTGTTAAACCCTCTATTTATTACTTTATAAATGGTAGTAGGTGAGCTTATTTGATTTACCAAGCACGTCGTTTGAATGTATTTTTCTAATTTTTCTATTTCTTTAAGTACTTCATAATCGTTTATAGAATGAGCGTCTTTTCCAAGCTCTAGGGCTATTTCAAAAGGACGTACGCCTGAGAAAAATTTTTCAAAAAAGACAAAGTCATCTTTAAGTGGGTCACCTTCACTTACCTCGTCTATCAACTGAGCATTTACTCGTATTTTGCTTATGCCTACAGCGCTTATAACACAAATTGTTACCATTGTAAGTAAGATATATTTTCTTCTTGGTAATATCCATAGCAATAGATTGTGTAACCATGCAGTCCAAAACATTTTAGATTCTTTTTCATGACTTATGTTTGGTGTTTTTAACAGTATTAGCATTGCAGGTAAAAAGGTGTATGATAGTACAAAAGCCAGAATTACACCAATGCCCGTATAAAAACCAAAATTACCTATTGGCAAAACATTAGAGCCCATGAGAGTAAGGAAACCTAAAGATGTAGTGAAGGCAGTAATGAATGTTGCCAATCCTACATCTTTGAGTGTAGATTTTACGGCTGCTATTTTTTCTTTACCAGCTCTAAGTTCTTGTAAATACTTTGTAGTTATGTGTATCACGTCAGACATACCTACAACAAACATTATTGTAGGCATAAGTACAGTCATAATATCCATTTTTTGACCAAAAAGAGCTATAACTCCCATAGACCATATCACTGCAAAAACAACTACCACTAAAGGCAATAAAATGCCCCAAAGTGTTCTGAATGCTATAAACAAAAAACAAATAACTAATAGTAAAGAAGCGGAGGTAAATACAATTATCTCCCATTCCATTTTAGAAATGTAATAATTCTCTGCTTTTATCCTCCCTGCAAGGTGTAAATTATCAAATTTGTACTTTGCAACTATAGCTTCTACTTCTGCTAACCAAGCGGTTTCTCTTTCTTTTATGGTAAGTTTTTCTGGGTTTGGTGTGCCTACCATATTTTCTTTTTTTACATATATGGCTAATGCTTTACCATTTTTGGCTACTAAAGTACCAATCATCTCTTGATGAGCAAATATATTTACAGAGTCGTCCTTGAGTCTTTGATAATCATCATGAATTAAATTTATAGGTGTTATTGCATAACTGCTACCTATAAATGTTTTGGTATTGGTAATGCTACGAACTGACTCCATGTATTTAACATCTTTGAGGTCAGTGCATAAAGCATCCACTTTATTCAAAAAATCTGCTTTAAAGATACCTTCTTTATTTTCAATGCCAATCAAGCAATAATCACTGTCATTTTCAAAGTTTTTACGGAAATCCATATAAAAGCTTGTTTCTTCATCGTTTGTAGAGAAAAAGCTTTCAAAATCATAATTAAACCGAAGCTTAGTAATTAAAAAAATGAGTGAAAAGGTTATTAATAAAATTATTCCAACAACTATTTTGCTATTTTTACGATTTATTTCCATGATTTAGTCTTATGTCAAAAATATAAACATTCCTTGTTCTAATTTGTTTCAAAGTTAGTTGAATATTTAAAAGAGTATAGTTTTTTTAAAGAATTTGTGACTATCCGTAGTTGTATCATTAGTAGAATTGATTTGTGATTTTGGTCGAAATACTATTGGGTTAGCCTTCATACTCTCGATTTTTTGCTTAAAAAAAACGGGACCCACTTCTATCTTTTTCGCAAAAAAAAATACTTACTTGTATCATTGCAGAGATTTCAAAGGTATATGTTTATTCCTAGTCATGGGGTTGGTCTTTAATATTTTTTCCTAAAAAATGATTTGAAAATATGTGGAGTTTTTAATCATTTTTAGTTTTAAATTGTTTTTTTGTAAAGTACATTCTAATTAATGCTTAAAATCTTTTGTGAATATCCGTTATTGTACCAGTATAGGAATTGATTAGTGATTTTGGACGAAACCCTATCGGGTCAGGCTCTACGCTCTCGCTTTTTTTGCTGAAATAGCAAAAAAGAGCTCCGCTTCGATCCTTTTCGCAAAAAAAATTATATGTACTGGTATCATTGCGGATATTCACAAGATCTTTTATTTATAACATGTTGTCATCATTTTACACCCTATGAAATAAAAATTTAAGATGTAAAAGTAAGTTTACCAAAAAAAACATTTTAAAAAAATACTTATTTTTTTAAAGAAGCCAACAAGGCATCAGCTACAGTCTCTGATGCGTTTTTTGGACCTAATGTTTGAATGATATTTCCATAGCCTTCTTTTATTCGAGAAATATATTCTTTATTATTGAGTAGCTTGTCCAACTCTTCGGCTACACTTATAGAGGTAAATCTACTTTGAATTAGCTCTTGAACTACCTCTTTATTGGCAATTAAATTTACCAGAGAAATGTAAGGTACTTTTATGAAAGATTTAGCTAGGTGGTAATTGAAACTAGATGTTTTGTAGCAAACTGCTTGTGGAACTCCAAAAACTGCAGTTTCTAATGTAGCTGTGCCTGATGTAACTAATGCAGCTTTTGCGGTATTTAGCAAAGGGTATGTTTGGTCATACACAACGTCTACTCCCAAATCTTTAGCAGACTGATAGAGCGTTTTTGGTAAATTATCTACAGCTGTTACAACAAATTTATGATTCGGGAATTTTGGTACAACTTCTAGCATTAACCCCAACATTTTTACCACCTCTTGCTTTCTGCTACCTGGCAAAATAGCAACCAAAG
>JAYVIQ010000209.1:0-3147 GCA_043770215.1 Cytophagales bacterium
GAAATGGCGTTTTTGGGGAATGGAATTTTTAAAAAAAGGGAATTAAAGTTTAAATCCCTAAAATTTTATCTCAAACAAGTTTTGCATTTCTTTTTTTAATATTTTTTGAAATGCCAAGAAAACTTTAAACATCTTCCAATGAATAATTATTAGATTAAGATGTTATTTTCTAAATAATCTGTTAGGTATTCATACCGTTTTGTAAGCACTCCATTTTTACAAATACTTGCTTTTTCTATAATATCAGTGTGTATTTTATCAGCCAATACTGGTATAACATGAGTCATAAGTTGTTCGCCAAAGCTTGTAGATGCGTCTCTGGGTAGTTCACAAGGTAAATTATCTACAGCCATAACACTTATATTTTGAGGGTTAGAAAACGCTAGCTCTTCTTGCAATGTATTTACATTTATATCATAAAAAGGAGATTCTATGGTACTAGATCGGATTGTTGTTGGTACAGATCCATTTATATCACAGGTGATGTCTGCAATTACTTCAAAATTAAATGCTGTGTCTTTTATATGTTTTTTATCAAACAAAATAGGTGCTTTAGGATCCCAATATGCCCCTGCAATAAAAACATTAGCATCTGATAAATATTGGTTGAAAGTACTTTTGTATTCAGTAGGATTTGCAAAGAAATGATCATAACTAAATGATTCACCATCTATTCTTTCATTATACTCGTAGGCATCTAATTGAATGTAACTATTTCTATCCTGCCATTTCAAATCATTTGGAGCTACTTTAATAAACTTAGCTTCATCTAATATCTCCATTGCTCCTTGGGCTACTCTGCCTCCTCCGGTTAGTACTATTTTTAATGTATTTATATTTATTTTTCTTAATTCAATAAATATTTCATTCATATCTAGGCATTTGTACGCTGGTTTCAAATCAAATGCATTTTTCTTCAAGCCATAAGCTCTTAATGCATTATAAGCACCAACTATACCTGCATACCTACCAAAAGCAACTACTCTTACATCTTTGACGTCTGTAAGGCACTCATAGTCTACTAGTTGTATTTTTTTTTGTATAACAGTCTGTAAAAGTGCTTGGTTATAGGTTTGTTTTTTTATTGTATGTGAAAAAAAGAAATACACTTTTTTTTCTATTAATGCGTCTAAAGGAACTTCTTTCACACCAAAAAGCACATCACAATCTGTTAAATCCTTTTGTAGAGCAATTCCACAGTCTAAGTATTCTTGATCTGAATAACATCTAATGTCAGACGGTTCTATAACTATTGTTAGCTTTGGGTAAAGTTGTAATATAGTTTTGCATTGCAAAGGTGTAAAAGCTACTCTTCTATCTACTGGAGTTTTGCCTTCTTTTATGATTCCTATTTTCATTGTATATTTATTTTTTTTAAATATATAGTATAATACATGTATGTAAGGGCTACAGCCAAAAGACTTGCTACCGTGATGTCTTCAAGAAAATGTTGACCTAAATAAACCCTGCTAATTGCTGTAAGTAATCCAATACATAATGAGAGTATTTTCAAAGGTTTGTTTTTAGTTAACAAAGAAACACAGAAAAATACACTCATTGCAGCCATAGTATGACCACTTGGGAAACTAAAACTGCTGTGATATTCTTGCCCAGCAATTGGTTTCAATACATCTGAGAAATAATGAAAAGGTCTATTTGAGCTTGGAAAGACTATTTTTTTAAGGAATTGTGCTATCAAAGAGTTTATTCCAACAGCTAAACTAATAAATAATCCATTTTTCCAATTAGAGATTGTTACAACTATGCAAACAAAAACACAAAATTCACCTTCTCCAAATTTAGTTAGCCAGCTAAAAAGTTGGTCTAATGCCAATGTTCTATTTTCATTACAATAAAGGACTAAAAACTCTTTTTCTTTTGTAGCTAAAAAATAAAAAGCAAGTATCCAAACAAGTGATAAGAACCAAAAGCTATATTTATTTTCTTTGTAAATTGCATTTACATATTTCATGTTACGAATATTTAAAAATCTTAGCACAATGAATAATAAATTGGCAAAACTTTTTATCACCATACTCACAATTTTAGCAAGTGGTCTTATTGCTGGCTATCTTATAGAGTATACAGATGCTTATTACAAAAGCAAAAACATGTACAAAAATGTAGCTCTCGGTATGTTAATTTTGGTATTGGTTTACTATCCCATGACTACTTTTTTAGATGCATATTTTCAGAAACTATCTAAAAAAGTAATGAATAAAAGCAAAAATATTGCAAAAAGTAATGTGTTTGGGATGTTAATTGGATTTTGTATTGCTATATTTGTTTTGTTTCTAGGCTATGCTAAGTTTTGGTATAACTGGAATATTTTAGGTAATTTGTGGAGTAAATACATAGTCTAATTATAATGAAAAATATAAATTCAATAATCAATATCGTTTTAGGAGTTGCTGTTGTTGTACTTTTTGTACTATATTTTAACCTAACTAAAGGAGTAAACTCTTCAATAAAATCCAATAAAAATTCTAAAGATGCTGTTTTAGCTGAAGAAAACATTCCTGCTGTAGATTCTATTTTAGACAACAGCAAAGTGTTGAACTTCCCTATTGCTTATGTAAATGTAGACTCCATCTCAGAAAAGTTTACTTATTTCGTAAATAAAAAAAGAGCATTAGAAGCGTCCGTAGAAAGAAAATATGCTGACTTAGCTAGAAGAGAGCAAGTTTTGAATAAAGAGTATGAAACTCTAGCTAGAAAAGTACAGGATGGTACAACTAATTTGGTTACCACAGAACAGCTACAAAATGAAGAAGTGAAATTTCAGAAAAGAGGGCAGGAGTTGATGCTAGAAAAACAAAAGTTCGAACAGCAAATAAGTCAAGATGAAGAAAAACTGCTTACAGAAATTAATAAATCAATTGATAAATTTTTGATAAAATACAAAGACAAATTGCACTATTCATATGTGTTTCAAAAAGGAGGTGCTGCCGGTTCTCTTTTGTATGCCAATGATCATTTAGACATTACTAAAGATGTTTTGAGGGCTTTAAATGCAGAGTATGCTTCTAAGTCTAAATAAGTAGGATTTGATTTTTTTGATTTAAGAAAGAATAAAATACGTATCTAACAGAAATAGATAGTAAATTTCCTAGCATTATGATTTGTTTGAAAATGTGTTAGATTTTC
>JAYVIQ010000210.1:0-2511 GCA_043770215.1 Cytophagales bacterium
TGATCTTGGGCGAAACCCTATCGGGTCAGGCTCTACGCTCTCGCTTTTGTTGCTGAAAAAGCAACAAAGAGCTCCGCTTCGATCCTTTTCGCAAAAAAAACAATTTGTACTGGCATCATTGCGGATATTCAAAATTTCTAATATGTAATTCCAACTGCACATTTTTACCATAAGCAAACATTTATTGCTGATTTAGTAAAATTAACTTTTTTTATGGATATGAAAGTGAGAGAACAATTAACCATTCTTCTACTCACACTCATATTCAATAGTATACAAATTACACTTTTTTTTGAAGTTAAAAATCAATATAAGAATTCAAATGCACTTTTGTAGGCTTGTATTTCTTCTATATAATTCAATAGATCTTGATAGAATTTATGATTGCCAAGGGTGGCGCTATCACCTATAATTACCAGTTTCTTTTTGGCTCTTGTCATAGCAACATTCATACGTCTAAGGTCAGATAAGAAACCAATTGTGCCTTGCTCATTGCTACGTACCAAAGAAATGTAAATAACATCTCTTTCTTGTCCTTGAAACGAGTCAATTGTGTTTATATCTACGTTGTAAGAAGTTTTTAGCTCATCTCCAAAATAATTTTGCAAAGATAATACTTGTGCTTTATACGGACTAATAATGCCAATGCTTGTGTTTAAGTCAAAATTTGGATCTGAAAGTAATACATTTAAGTGCTTTTGTAGCAGTTCTATCTCTCCTTTATTTTCAAGGCTTCTGCTCTCAGTGCTCTCTTCTTCATTAAAACCTGTTCCTGCAGTGTCTAAAAATTCTATGCTTTCTATACTGTATAAGGATAAGTTTTCTAATTTATGATTGGCTACACTTTCATGCGCTTGCAACAGACCTGCATAAAATTGTCTGTTAGAAAACTCCATAATTTGTGTGTTCATTCTGTATTGCGTTTTTAATAAAGAAACTTCTGTTTGGTTTTGGAGGCATTTTTCTATCAGAGTAATCTCTAAACCTTGTTTTCTTGCTTCAGTACTTTTGATGGTTGGAGGCAACTGAAAAGGATCTCCAGCCAATACAAATTTCTCCGCTTTTAAGATAGGAATCCAACAAGCAGGTTCCAATGCCTGAGCAGCTTCATCAATCACCACTGTTTTGAAAAGCATGCCTTGTAGGTATTTATGGTTGGCCCCTACAAGGGTGGTGCAAATTACTTGTGCTTTATCTATTAAGTCCTCAATGACAAAATTTTCTAATTCTGTGGCTTCGTTTGCCATAGATTTAGCCTCTCTGAGCATGAGTTTGCGTTGTTCTCTTTCCGAATGCCCAAAATTTCTTTTGTATTTTTGAGCCATATTTCGTAGTTCGGTGGCCTTTCTTTTGACATGTTTTATTTCTTTTGCTCTGTCATGTAAAGAAATTTTCTCTTCTATTGTTAGTTCTAAAATCTCTGGATCTATTCTAGAAAGGTTACCAATCCGCAGGGTATTTAACCCTTTTTTAGACAGTTTTTCTGCTAATAAATCGCATGCAGCATTAGAAGGTGCGCATACCAAAACTTGTTTTTCTCTTTTTATTAATTGATGTATTGTTTCTACCAGAGTTGTGGTTTTACCCGTACCCGGAGGTCCATGTACTATGGCTATATCCTCTGAAGACAATACTTGGTTCATGGCAAAATTCTGACTTTCATTTAGCTCTGGAACTTCGAAAAATGGAGTTTTATTAAAAAGTAAGTCGCTGTTTCCCAAACTTTTATCCATCAATTCTCTAGTGCGCTTGTTCTCTTTATCTAGCAGTTTTTCCAGTGCTTTATCCATTTCTTTGTAAGATTTTTCATCAAACAAAAGATTTACACCTATGCTACTTGTGTGCACCCATCCAGGAAAATCATCAGTACTAAGTATAATTTTCATGCTATTTTTTTCTGACCAATGTATTGTTCCAGAAACAGAATCGTATTCACTATCTCCATTCACTAAATACACACTAACCATCTTACCTGAAGAGAATTGGTGCGGATGCCCAAGAAATTTTGTGCGCTCTACAACTAAATAAGGATAATCTCCCACACCGTAGCCAGAGTCTGAAATTTTTAAGGGTTGCCAACAAACCCCTTTAAACCGTCTTTGCTCTAAAGTAGAGTTTTGTATAAACTGCTGATACATCAAAAAATCGTCCTTTTTCTCAAGGGCTATCAGTTCTTTTAACCGTATTATTTCTTGGTCTATTCTATCCATAAGTATTGGATATAAAAGTCGAGTTTTTAGTTGTAAGTAACAAGTTAAGGACTATCTAAAGCTTAAAAAAAATATATTTAATTGAGTAAAAAAAAATGCAATTGCCAAAAAGTGTAATAGAAAAATGTTTTAAGAATTTTCATTTAGAAAATCTATGTATTTTAATGTGCAGCTTTTTGTATTCAATTTTTTTTCAAAAAAAAAAGGTCGAAATAATCGACCTTTTTTTTTGATGATGTTGTATTATAAATTAATAATTTATAAATGCAGCACAATCTTTTTTGATTCTTTTTCTTGAATG
>JAYVIQ010000211.1:0-9501 GCA_043770215.1 Cytophagales bacterium
TCATTAGAAATTTGTTTTATGGCATTGTTAACAGCTCCAGTTAACGCCAATACATTTATTTGAATGAATGAAAATAATAGTATTAATTTTTTAAAATTCATTATTTGGCTAAAATAGTTCGTTTGGGAGTATAGTTGCCTAAAGGCACAGACATAAAAGGCAAAAACTCTCCGTATTGGTTAGTTATATACATTACAACATTGTTGTTTCTAGAAGTACTTACTTTATTATTTCTAACTTGAAAATCAATACATGAATTTCTTTCTTTGTTCTCTATTTTGTGTAAACTTTCAGCCCATGATTTGTTTTTAGAGCATGATCCTTTTTCGCCAATTTTTACTATTGAATAAATAGACATTTCACAAACACCGTCCAAATCAAAATTATGTTGCTTTAAAGAGACTGTTTTTTCGTCTACAAATGGGTAAAAGTGAGTAACTTGAGCGGCAGATTCATGTAATCTAACAGTGTATTCAAAAGTAAACGCATTAGCACCACTCACTTTTATATTGTTTTTTGGGTCACTACTCAAAAAATATTTATAAATATTTCCGTCATCACCAGTTATACCTTCAGCCAAAATCTTAAATATGTATCCTTTTAGTTCTGCACTATATTCACCTTCTGAAGGATTAAAAGGACCTAGTGAATGCCATTTATTGTCTAAGTTAGGATCTGAGCCAAATTCTATCTGTTGAAGCATTTGACCGCTTGGTTTTTCACTTTTAATATTGGCATTTATTCCTTTTACGCTGGAGTATACTCCGTTTCCACCATAAAAAGTAAATTTTGTTTTGGTATTTAATTGCCCAATAGTTTCATCATTCACCCCCCCAATTTCAGGGTCAAAAATTCTGACGAAAATAGAGTTTTTGAAAGATTCTGGAATTATGAAATAAAATGCTTGCTTGTTGTCATCATCTCCATTTTTTGGGTCTCCATTGCCTCCAAATGTTATTAAATATGGTATGTTCTCTTCTGCCCCAGGAACCATTTGTGCATTGGTAGATAAACAAACAAACAACACCATTAAATAAAGAATTTTTTTTTTCATTTGCTTCCGTTTATTAACCAATCACTCACTTTAAAATAAAAATTTACTACAATATAATTTTCTTTCGGTATAAATTAGTCTCTTTTTTATTTTAATTTTTTTTTGTTTTTTTAGTAATCTCAGTCTTAATACTTTATGGGGTTATGTTTATTTTAAATTCATTTTGTGAATATCCGTAATTGTACCAGTAGTAGAATTTATTAGTGATTTTGGGCAAAACCCTATCGGGTCAGGCTCTATGTCTCGCTTTTTTTGCTGAAAAAGCAAAAAAGAGCTCCCCTTAGATCCTTTTCGCAAAAAAAATAATAAGTACTGGTATCATTGCGGATATTCACAATTCATTTTTTTATTGAGCTTTATATTTTGAACGTAACTTTTACTTCAATTTTATATTACAATTTTAACTTTTGTTTTTTGTGTCAGTTTTTTTATTCTACGTATCAATTATTTAGGCATAAAATTTTTAGTGTTTAATTTTTGTGACTATCCGTAATTGTACTAGTAGTGGAATTCAGTAGTAATATTGGGCGAAACCCTACCGGGTTAGGCTCTATGTCTGGCTTTTTTGCTGAAATGCAAAAAAAATGCTCCGCTTCTATCCTTGTTCGCATAAAAATAATAAATGGTACAGGTATTATTGCGGATATTTGCATTAGTTTTTGATTATTTTTAATTTTATTTAAAACATAATTATCTAAGCTCTTCATTTAACTACTTTTTTTTGTTAGTGGTGATATAACAACTTCATTAGAGGGGGTGTCATGTAATAATGGTGGTAGAAAAATCACTTTTAACAAACCATATCTAGCGGGTCATAAAAAATACGATCTAAATTTTGTAAATAAATCAATTAAATCTAATAAATAGGTATTTTTGTACTTTATAAACAATACATATGATTTCAATTAATAATCTTTCTTTTTATTTTGGTGATAGACCGTTATATCAAAACCTAAACTGGCATATAAAACCCAAAGATAGGATAGCTTTAATTGGAGCAAATGGCACAGGAAAAACTACGTTATTGAGATTAATTACAGCCCAATATAAACCAGACGAAGGTGATATTTCTAGAGCTAAAGATTGCTCTATTGGTTATTTAAACCAAGATTTACTCTCTTATGAAAGCGACAAAAGTATTTTAGATGTTTGTTTAGAAGCCTTTGAAAGTGTTGTGAAACTTGAAGGAGAAATAAATGATATTTTGAGCCAAATGGAATTAAATTACTCTGATGAGTTGATGAATCAGTTGGCAGAAAAGCAAGAACTTTTTGAAGCGGGTGAGGGGTATGTGCTCAAATCTAGAGCAGAGGAAATATTAGAAGGTTTAGGATTTACTACCCCAGAATTGTCTAAACCGCTCAAAAATTTTAGTGGTGGTTGGCGAATGAGAGTTATGCTTGCCAAACTATTATTACAAAAACCAGCTTTACTTTTGTTAGATGAGCCTACCAACCATTTAGATTTGCCAACTATAGAATGGATAGAAAAATATTTATCTAACTATGATGGAGCATATATTGTAGTAAGTCATGACAGAGAATTTTTGAACAATACAGCAGGGATTGTGGCTGAGTTGTCTCAAAGAAGTGTAAATCTTTACAAAGGCAATTATGATGATTACTTAATTGAAAGAGAAGAGCAGCGTTTGATACAACATAATTCTCATGTAAATCAGCAAAAGAAAATAAAAGAGACTGAGCAATTTATTAATAAATTTAGAGCCAAAGCCACAAAATCTAGACAGGTACAATCTAGAGTAAAAGCACTAGAGAAAATAGATATTATAGATGATGTAGCATCAGATGATGCAGTTATGAATTTACGGTTTAAAGTAGACATACAACCTGGTAGAACATTGTATGAGCTCAATAAAATATCTAAATCATATGGAGACCTTACAATTCTTGAAAATGCTACAGCCAGGATAGAAAAAGGAGATAAAATTGCCTTCATTGGGGCAAATGGAAAAGGTAAATCTACCATGCTAAGGATTATTGATGGTTCTGAACCATGTTTGGGCGAAGTTGTTGAAGGGTATAATGTTAATAAAACTTTCTTTGCTCAGCACCAATTAGAATCTTTAGGACAAGACAATACACTTTTAGCAGAATTAGTACAATCAGGTTCTCGTAAGACAGAACAAGAGTTGAGAAGTGTTTTAGGTTGTTTTTTATTTGGAGACGAAGCCATAACCAAAAAAATTAAAATGCTTTCTGGAGGAGAAAAGAGTAGGGTAGCTTTGGCAAAAACTTTAATTTCCAACTCAAATTTTTTATTGTTGGATGAGCCTACCAACCACTTAGATATAAAAAGTGTTAATACATTAATAGAAGCATTGGTACAATATGAAGGTTCATTTGTAGTAGTTTCTCATAATAGAGATTTTATTGCCTCTATTGCTACCAAAATATGGTATATAGAGAATCATGAGTTAAAAGAGTATCCGGGTACTTACGACGAATTTATTTGGTGGCGAGAAAAAAATCAAAAACAAACTGTTCTAGAAACAAGAAAACCAGAACCACAAAAGGTAAAGCCAGTTGCAATAGATAATGATGAAGAGTTTAAACTAAAAGAAAAACATCTTAAAAAGCTAAAGGGGAAATTAGCTGAAAGCGAAAAAAATATTGAATCTTTTCAATCTTTAAAAGATACTTTAGAATCTGAAATGGCTAAAGAGTCTGTTTATACAAATCCTATACTATTAAGCGAAAAAACTAAAGAGCTTAATGTATTAGAAACTAAATTGCTTGAAGAAAATAACCTTTGGCTAGCATTGGCAGAAGAATTAGAAAACTAGATTGAAACTAAGTTTTACGTTCCTTTTTCTTAGCAGCAGGAAAAAGAATATTATTTAAAATCAAACGATAACCTGCACTATTTGGGTGCAGGTTTAGGTCTGTAGGTTCTTCGCCAACAAAATGTTGGTAATCTTCTGGATCATGTCCTCCATAAAACGTAAAAAATCCTTTGCCTATAGTACCATGAAGGTAACGCACTTCACCTACTGACTCATTTTCTCCCAAAATAACAATTTCTGATTTTATCATCTCTTTTCTGAATGATGTGGTTTGTCCCATAAATCCATGTATGGTTTGTGTATGATTTTGGGTAAGCATAGTGGGTACAGGATCCCATTTAGCAGAGAAAGTAAATAGAGAAAAATAATCATTAGTTTCCCCCAATCCTCTTTCTCCCATTTGCATATCTATTGTAGAGTATTCATACTCATATGGATTAGGTTTTAATTGAAAATTTTTAAAAGCAAAAGTTTTACTGAAGTCTAGTTTGTTTTGTGCATTAGGGTCAGAATCATCTCCATCAAACATTTGAGCACAAATGTCTACACCTTCTGCAGCTAAGGCTATGTCATAAGTATCTGTAGCGCTACACATTGCAAATAAAAACCCGCCAGAGGCAGTAAAGTCTCTTATCTTATGCACAATGGCAAGTTTTAGCTGTGAGACCTTGGCAAAGCCATGTTTTAATGCACTTTCTTCAAATTCTTTTTGTTGTTGTTGATACCAAAATTGGGTGCTATAGCTTGAATAAAACTTACCGTATTGGCCTGTAAAATCTTCGTGATGGAGGTGTAACCAATCGTATTTTACAAGTTCGTCTCCCATTACTTCATCATCAAAAATAACTGTATAGGGTATTTCAGCATAGGAAAGCGCCATAGTTACAGCATCATCCCAAGGCAGCTTGCTTTTGGGGCTGTAAACGGCTATTTTTGGAGCTTTTTGTAACTTCATTACATCCATATTTTGCTCAGGTGATGCAATAGATGCAACAATAGATGCATGGTTAGCATCTGAAAGTATTTCGTATTTTATTCCTTTTATTAACAATGAATCTAAAAAAGTTTTAGAGTATGCAAAACAAAAGCTACCTCCTCTGTAGTTCAATAACCATTCTACCTCTACACCCAAGTCCAATACCTTATACGTGAAACCATATGATTTTAGATGATTGGTTTGGCTTTCATCCATAGGTAGCAGTATATAATTTGCTTTACTGACTAAAGCAATATTTATTAAAAACAATAGAACAAAGACTTTCAATTTCATAACATTAAATTAGTTAAAAGTAATGCCATATAAAAATAAAAAAGGATTCGTTTTAGAATCCTTTTTTTTAATTTAATCTATAAAAAGATCTTAAATGTATAAAGCTTGTTTTGCGGCTTCAACTGTTCTTTTTACATTTGGTAATATTTCTTCTATCAGCGTTGGAGCGTAAGGCAAAGGCAAATCTTTGCTGTTTACACGCATAACCGGTGCATCCAAATAATCAAATGCATATTTTTGTACATGATAGGCTATTTCAGAAGACATAGCAGCCATTGGCCAAGCCTCTTCAACAATAACAAGTCTATTTGTTTTCTTTACAGAAGCTACAATAGTTGCATAATCTAAAGGTCTAATGGTTCTTAAGTCTATAACTTCAACTGAAACATTTTCTTTTTCTAATTCTGCAGCTGCCTCGTAAACAACTTTCATCATTTTACCAAAAGAAACAATAGTAATATCAGTACCCTCTTTTACTACATTTGCCTTACCTATTGGTATTAAGTATTCGCCCTCAGGTACTTCACCTTTATCTCCATACATAAGTTCAGATTCCATAAATATAACAGGATCGTTGTCTCTAATGGCACTTTTTAAAAGTCCTTTAGCATCGTATGGGTTAGAAGGTATTACAACTTTAAGACCTGGAGTGTTGGCATACCAGCTATCAAAATTTTGGGAGTGTTGTGAGCTTAATTGGCCTGCATTTCCTGTTGCACCTCTAAATACAATTGGGCAATTGTATTGACCGCCAGACATAGACATCATTTTTGCTGCGCTATTTATTATCTGATCTATAGCTACTAAAGAGAAGTTGAATGTCATAAACTCAACAATAGGTCTAAGTCCATTCATACTTGCACCTATGCCTATACCAGTAAATCCTAGTTCGGCAATTGGAGTATCAATCACTCTTTTTTCACCAAATTCGTCAAGCATTCCTAAAGAAACTTTGTACGCACCGTTGTATTCAGCAACTTCTTCACCCATCAAGAAAACGTTTTCATCACGTCTCATTTCTTCTTGCATTGCTTCTCTAAGTGCTTCTCTAAATTGAATAACTCTCATGTAGTATCTTTTTGTTTTGTCTACTTTTTTTGTTTGGTAGATTTGAAATGCTAAAATATGAATCTCTTGGCAAATTATCAACCTATTAAACAAAAAAGGGTGCTTTTAAGCACCCTTTTTTGATATTTTTTTATTAAAATTATTTCAATGCATTGATAAAAGCAGGATTGCTCGAATATGATGCGAATTCTAAATCATTTAATGCTTTTTGTTTTAATTTTGAGTCTTTACTTACTGCTTGAGAAAGTGTAATTCCTACAACATTTTCTTTACCTTGTTTTGCTGCAGTTATAGCTCTAAGGTAGTAAGTTAATGCATATTCAGTATTTTCAGCTGTAGACTTTTCTAGTGTATTTTCTGCTTTGGCAAAGTCTTTTTTAAGTAAGTAAGCTAATCCTAAGTTGTGTGTGTTTGTATGGTTTGCAGTTGCAGCGGATAAAGATTTAATTGCCAAATCATATTTACCTTGTCTTATAGCAATTACACCTGCATTTTCTTTCATTGCGCTAGTTACTGATGCATTACCATTTGGTAACTTGCTTGCTTTTTCTAGTGAACTTGTTGCAGAATTTATTTCGCCTAGCATCATGTATACACTTGAAAGGTTTGTAAGCGAAGTTGCATTACTTTCTTTGTTTACAGCCAGCTCAAACTTTGCTTTTGCTTTTTTAATAAATTCGTCTTTTAGCGCTATGTCATTTGTTTTGGCAGCAATGTTTAAATAGGCAGCCCCTAAATTGTTGTAAGCTGTCCACTCATCCCCTTTTTTAACAGTGCTTTCATAGATTTTTACTTTTTCTTCTAGCAGTGGTGTAAGTGTTGCTGCATACATTAGCTCGTCGAAACTTAAAGTATCTAAAGATATTTTTCCTTGATAAATTCCTGTAGCTAATACACTGATTTCTGAATCTGTTTTTTTGTTTTTTACACTTAAAATCTCAGTTTGAGATGTTCTTAACTTAGGATATACATCTTTTAACAATATTGTATAAAAATCTAATTTCGAAATTTGATTAGCTTTTTCTTCGTAAGTTCCAGCTCCATCAACAATATTTAGTGCCTTATTTTTTTGGTCTGTACTTAATTTTGTGTAGCTAGCCAATTCTTTTTTAAATGGATCCCAGCTTTGAAAAACTACTTTAGTTTCAAACTTGATACTATCAACTAAATTTTTGTAGTCATACTGTTTCATTTTTTGATAATAAAAATTTCTTATTGCTGTAGCTCTTTGTTCTGATAATTTAGAGTTAGTGCTTTCTAACCCTTCTGGAGAGTGAGACCCTAAAATAGTTACAGTTCTTGTTTTATTTTTACTTGCAATAAAAGCAGTAAGTAATTTACCATTTTCTCCAATTACTTCGCTTTTTTTGAGCTTTGCACTTCCTTGGTCAAAAATAAATTTTACATTGTTTGGACTAAGCTCCTCTTTATTGTTGTATTTGTGATCAGCATAAAGTGAAGAGAATGTTGGTATGTACAATCTAGATGTAGTTATCAACCCTTTTGCAATCCCCATTTCTGGCGTCTCTTCGTATTTTGTTTTCTCAAGGTTGGAAGCTACTCCTTTTATCTTTATATCCCCTGTTTCCATTCCTTTCACATAAGCAAAAGAAAACCCTTTTTTTAGATTGGGTTGTTCAACTTTTTGATTAGGGAATTGAGTATCTTGAAAATTAAATTGCGATAGCTCTTCTGTAGGGTCACCATATTGATACCATGTTTTAATGGTATACAATTTATTTTTTTTCAACATTTTTACTGGAAGTGTCACAGAAATATCAAACTTAACAGAGTCTCCGTGAAGTTCAAGAGGTGAAGGAGTTACAGTAAGTTCTTGTTCAGCGGCAAGTTTTGCCATTTGTTTAAGTGAGCAAGCCGTTAAAAGTGTTGCTGTTGCAGTTGCCGCTAGTAATATTCTTGATTGTCTTAGTAGTATCATTTTATGGAGTACCGTGTTTATATTTAATGCTAAGTTATAGGTATAATTTTATTTTAGCAAAAAAAACAGTTATAGTTTTGAGTTTTGTCGAAATTAATGCTATTTTTACATATAAAAAAACTAAATATACTGATAAATGATTTTAAAAGAATGTTTCAAATTACTTGAATTTAAGTCTTTTGGTGTTTGTACATACTTAGGTAATGTTATTGGTATATCTACAGACAGCATTCGTAAATTTTTTATTTATTCTTCTTGCTTAGCTTTTGGGTCTCCTATGTTGGTATATCTTTCCTTGGCTTTTTTAATCAATATGAGAAAAAGTGCAAGGCAAAAACATAGTTTCTATTACGAACTATAATTGTGTGTATTTTTTTTTGTTTCTAATAAAGTAACTCCAAACAACACTTTTGCTGTACGTATACTTATACCCATTTAATAGAGTTTTACTTTGAGCAAATTTTCTTGCCTTAATCCAATAACGTATTTTTTTGTAAAATGATATATGTGCTTTTATTATTGCTAAAGTATCTTTCCAATGCCCTACAAGTAAAAATTGCACCCCTGCAATACCATCTAAGAGCAGGCGATAACTAATTAATGGAATTAAATGTCTTTTTGGTAAATTTATGAAAAGTAATGCCAAGCCATTTCTAAAGTTTAAAAATGTTTTTCTTGGTGTTCCGTGATTTAAAGTACCACCACCAACATGAAAGACTTCAGCCTCTGGAGTATACATTATTTTATATCCAGCGCTTTTTAGCCTCCAACAAAGATCTATTTCCTCCATATGTGCAAAAAAAGCCTCTTGCAAACCTTGGAATTCTTTATACAAGTTAGCTTTTATGAATAAACAAGCGCCACTGGCCCAAAAAATTTCCTCTTCTTGGTTGTATTGTCCATTGTCTTCTTCTAAGGACATAAAAATACGTCCTCTACAAAAAGGATATCCAAATTTATCTAGCATTCCTCCTGCTGCACCTGCGTGTTCAAAGCTATTCTTGTTTTTGTATGATTTTATTTTTGGTTGGCATGCAGCTATCCTTGGTTCTTTTTTTAATAGTTCTATGGGAGACACTAGCCAGTTTTCTGTAACTTCTATGTCTGAGTTTAAGAGTACAAAATAGGTGTGGTCAAGTGTAAATAGCCCTTTGTTGTAACCACCTGTAAACCCATAGTTTTTTAATAATTGTATGTGTTTTAAGTTTGGATAATATTGATTTAAAAAAGAAATTGATTCGTCTGTAGAGCCATTGTCTATGATAATTATTTCTGCTTCTTGGCTATGTTGAATAACAGAAGGCAAGAATTTTTCTAACCATTTTTTGCCATTGTAATTAAGTATGACTACTGCCGTTTGTTTTTTT
>JAYVIQ010000212.1:0-3520 GCA_043770215.1 Cytophagales bacterium
GCTAGAGAATTTACTTAGCCGTTTACTAATTGATTTTAGATTATTGCTTTACAATTTTTTGTGATTTCCCCTCTGATTTTAAAAAGTACAATCCGTTCTCTATTCCAGACAAATCTATTCTTTGTCCATTGCCCTCTAAAACTAAAGCTCCAAGACTGTTTAAAACAGTAAAACTACTATTGTTTTCTTTTGTAAATACATCCCATTGCTTGGATTTGGAAAGACATTTAAGGCATTTGTATTGTCTTCTATTTTGTCTAAACCCGTTACCCCTGAACTTGAATATTTTGTCCATTCGTTTATTCTGTTTCTAGATACCCTAAACTCAGTTACCCAAGTGTAAGTAGTGGCTACTGAAAAAGTAAAGTAGTTATCTTAGCTTATTTTCAATCAATCATTTGTCACTTTTTTCTTGACAAAAAAGTAACCAAAAAGTCAAGACTATATAAAAAATTGCTGGAATTTGCTTGATTTCGCTGTAAAATGACCATGGGTACGAAAACGAGAGTTTTCAAACTCGCCTTAAAATTCAGTATATAATTTACCCATAGTATGATGGGCTCAGACAGTGTTTTGTTTTTTAACCGCTACATCAATCAAATTTCTTAACGCATTTTTTATACGGTAGATGCAAAGGTTTTAGTTTATTTCCTTTAAAATCTTTGCATCAAAAATTGAAAATAGCAGGGTAAAACATTGAATTAAAGAAAAATACACGTTTTTCAGTAAGCCCTAGTTAAGTAAATAAGATTGTGATGATTTTATAAAACGTAACAGATTTTTTTATTTATGAATGTAAAAATCCTCTATCTAATAAAAGTTAGAGGATTTAAAAAAATTAAGACGGAAATTTATGCGAAAATTTACATAATGATTATTTAGTAAGGTAGTAAGGTATTTTTTTTCGTTGAATTATTTTTTTTGATTATAAAATAAGACCTTGCTATTCTATTACTAGTTTCCCTTGAATTATTTTTTCGCCCTCAATAGAAACAAATCTCCATAAATAAACACCAGAGTACAAACTTGAGACATCTATATGTGTATTATTAGAAACATTAGCTAAATCTAATACCTTGGTGCCATCTAACTCATATATTTCTATGTTACCAAAATTACTAGTGCTTAAAAAAACAAACTCATCTTTCACTGGATTAGGAAATAAAGCAACCTCTGAATTAGGTATTGTATTGTTGAGACCTACTGAAAGCTCATCAAAATTATAAATACAGGAATTAACCTTAAACCCTAGCTCTAGATTGCTGAAAGTGACTAGATCAGCTAACTCGTCTTCTAGATAAATGCTATTAGAATTAGTAGACGCTGAAGATAAAATAGTTATTTCTTCTCCTTTACTATTGCTATCAGAAAAATCTAAAGCAAAAGCAACCGGTTTATCATTTTCCTCCAATAAAAATGGGGTTTCGAAAACAAAGGTATATTTACCAGTAGCATTTATTTCTTTATAAATATCAGCTAATTTTTCTACTTTTAAAGCGAACGTTTCACTTTCCTTTGTAAATAAATCATAAGCACCTAAAACAAGTCGTATTATGCTTGTGCTTGAAGGACTAATGACTATTGGGGTTTTAAAAAATATTGTAGCTCCAAATATTTTCTCTATTTTTTTTGAAGTTGTAGGAATTTTAATCCCCACAACTATTGCATTTAATGAACTTGCAGTGCCCCCCCCTACTTCACTTATGGCTTTTAAATTTTGGGGGTCAAAGTATTGAATACCATCACATGAGTTTGATTTCTTTAGAACTATAAAACTTTTAGTAAACTCATCAGACAAAATGCCATTCATAGTTTTAAGCGTTAATGTATATGTCCCAGGCATAGAAATTGAAAAATTAAAATCTTTGGTGTCACTTGTAGTTATTAAAGATCCATTTTCAGATTTTAAAGTCCATTTTTGTGATGAGAAATAATTATTTGATTTATTTACTACCTCAAAAGGAATATCTGTCTCTAGGTATTTATTTATAGTAAAAGAAGAAACAGGACTTCCGCTTAAAAATTTTTCAATCCAATCTTGAAAATAACTGACTCTAGCATATATACCGTAAAGATTTGGTTTAGCACATTTTCGACCAAAGCTCACTACACCTGCTAAAATATAACCAGTGCCAGTAGCATCTGGTACTACAAGAGGCCCACCACTATCTCCTTGACATGCGTCTTTACCCCCTTCTGCATAACCAGCAGGCAACATAGACTCAAATAGAGTTCCATCGTATGAAAGTGCTCCATTAGCAACTTCTAGAGAAACAATTGGCACATTTACTGTTCTAAGAACAGCCTGATCATCAGCATCAATTTCAGTTTCTCCCCATCCACTTGTTTTAGCTACAACTCCAGGATCCATTCTTCCTGCAATCTTATCTGCATCCGTTGCATATGGTATAATCTTAACCTTTTCTGATAATGTAAGTGGTTTACTTAACCTTAAAATTGCAATATCATTCTTATAATTTTCATATTCAGGATGAACAATTATTTCACTTACTAATCTGGTCTGACCACTCTCATCTAAGTTTGCAATCCCAGTTTTTACAAATATATCATTGGCATTTTTACCCTCTACGCAATGTGCAGCAGTTATCAAATAGTTTTCTTTAATAATTGTTGCTCCACAAAAAAATGAATTTCCAGTAGTCCTGTATAGGGCTGCAATATACGGGACTTGTTCTCTGTCAAAGACTTCTTCTCCTCCTACAATTCTATTTTGAGAATTACCACAAATGGAACTTAGCACCAGAAAGGTAAATAGCATTTTACTTAATCTTGAATTTTTCATTTTTTTTAAATTTTTCATGTTTTTTTTTTAATCCTTAGCCGTCTAATCTAAAATACACCAATCAATCTGAGTTATTTTTGTGATTCCCCCAGAATTCATCATCTGCATCACTATAATGAGACAATTATTAAAAAACGTTACAGAATATTTTTAAATATTCTGTAAAAAAAGCTAGAAATAGACTTTAATTATTGAGTATCAATTAAAAAATAGATGTAAAATAATTACAAAGGATTAAGTAATTATCCATTACATTAAATCTATATAATTATAAAAAAACGATTAATACCCACAATCAAATACTACGTGTACCAACTGTTTTTTATAATTTACCCCAAAATCTTTTAATTTTATATTTAAAAATATAACTACCAAGAGGTAAGTTCTTTGTAAAACTTTACAGAACTAGTAGCTCTATACATACTTCTTGGTCCCCACCCATTTGGTATATTTTCTGCATCTGAAAGATAAAGTATTGCATTTTCAAAACCATATAAAACAATACGTTTACCGCACATCTTATACTTAGAATCTAACTTTAAACCCAATTAAAAAGTAAAAAATGAATTTAGTGTTTTTAAAAAAGTGACTTATTTTAAAAACTAGATTGTTTTAAGAAAAAAAACGGCTAGAGAATTTACTTAGCCGTTTACTAATTGATTTTAGATTATTGCTTTACAATTTTTTGTGATTTCCCCTCTGATTTTAAAAAGTACA
>JAYVIQ010000213.1:0-29436 GCA_043770215.1 Cytophagales bacterium
GTTTGGTGCATACAACATACGTAAAAACCTACCCAGAAATCTAGGTATTGGCTTTCTTGTAGGATTTGTCCTACTGAGCTTTGTACTCCTTCAATTGGGGTTTACAAGCACAAAAGAATCAAAACCTGTAGCCAAAAAGGTTGTAAAAAAGAGAGAAATAATAATAGAAAAAAAGGAAGAGGTAGTTGAGAAAAAAGAAGAGAAAAAAGACGAACCAGAAAGAGAATCTAGGCCTAAAGAAGAGGCCGTTGTGAAAAATGTTGAACCAGATCCAGTAGAATTACCAGACACTACTAACTTACATAAAATTGATACAAACAAAACCAACACAAATTTTGGAGTAGCGGAAAACAAAGGTAAATCTGGAGGAGATGGCACTGGCGAAGACTCTCTAACAGGTGGTGGCGGTACTGGAAAAGTGGAGCCTCCAAGGGTTTATTATCCAGATGAGTTATCTGTACAGCCAGGTTACCCCGGAGGAACTGCGGCTTTGCAATCATATCTCTCAATAAAACTTAACAGTTTAAAATCACCAGCAAAATACAGAATTAGTAACCAAACATATACTGTACAGGTTTCATTTAAAATAGATAAAGAAGGAAATGTGGTTGGTGCAAGTTTGTCTAAAAAATATCAATCAGAACTTTCTAAAACAGATATAGACTTGATAATAAAAACAATGAATGCTATGCCAAAATGGAATCCAGGTATTTATATGGAAAAACCAGTTATTTCTATGCGTACACTTCCTATAACCTTAAATCCTTAAATACATTAGATGTATTTAAGGACTAGATTTCAATAAAAGATAGGGTTATAAATTGTATAATATAACCCTACCAACTTACAAATACCTCTACAATACAACAATTTTTCTACATAACATCTATACAAATAAACTAGAATAAATGCTTACTCAATTAACTCAGATTATTATAAAATGTGAATGCCCGTAATTGTGCCAGTAGTGGAATTGATTAGTGATTTTGTGCGAAACCCTTTCGGGTCAGGATCTATGTCTAGCTTTTTTTAGCCAATACAGCAAAAAAATCTAGGGATAGTGTGTAATTTCTACAATTTTTTTCATCTTCTTTTGAATAATTCCAAAATGATGGATATCTATTTCGGTGATAAAAGAAATGGCAATACCATTATTTTCTGCCCTTCCTGTTCTACCAATTCTATGAATGTAATCTTGTGGAGAACGAGGCAACTCATAATTTATAACGCAAGGTAAAAGTTTTATATCTATGCCTCTTGCTGCTAAATCTGTAGCTACTAAAACTTGAAGCTTGCCTGCTTTAAACTTAGTCAAAGCATCTATTCTTGCCCCCTGACTTTTTTGGCTATGCAAAGCCATAGCTTGAAAACCATTCTTATTTAATTTCTGTACCACATTGTCTGCCGTTCTTATAGACGAAACAAATATTAACACTTGCGTCCATTGTTTTTCTTTTAATAAAGTTCTTAAAAAAGGACCTTTATCTTCCTCTTTTACAAAATATGCACGCTGATCTATTGCTTCTGGCGTAACTATCTCTTTATTTAATTCTACAGTTATTGGGTTTTTTAGGGTTCTACTAATCAGTTCTTGAACAGTGCTGCTAAGGGTGGCTGAGAATAAAAGTGTTTGTTTTTTGATTGGCATCAACGCCAACAATTGATCTACCTCTTCTTTAAAACCAAGGCTTAGTACTTGGTCAGCTTCATCAAGAACCAAATAACTTACTTTGCTTAGTTGCAATGCATTTTTAGAAATTAAGTCCAATAACCTGCCTGGCGTTGCAATTAAAATTTGAGTGCCCATTAGAGATTTCATCTGAGGGTTTATAGATACTCCTCCATAAACTGCTTTAGATTTCAATTCAGGAAAAAACTCAGAAAAAAGAGCAAATTCAGCTTCTACTTGTATAGCCAATTCTCTGGTAGGTACTAAAATTAGTGCATCTACCATCCTATTTCTATTGTTAGTGGTGGCGCTTAGTTTTTGTATGATTGGCAAGGCATAAGTCAGTGTTTTCCCTGAACCCGTAGGTGCAATGCCTAAAAAGTCTTTTCCCTTTAAAATATGTGGTATTCCCTCACTTTGAATTGGATACGCTTCTAAAATATTATTTTGGAGCAAAGCAGTTAGAATAGGTTTAGAAAATCCGAAGGGTGTAAAAGACATAATTTTTATTTTTTGCAAAGGTAGATAAAAATAAGAACCAATTCTCTTGGGTGTGTATTTAATCTAAATATCATAAAACCTTTTTGTTTTCTTTTTTTAACATTTTTAAAAACTTTTTTATTTTTATGCTCTTGTTTTGTTCTAAAACAAATTCTTTCAAAACAACTGTTTGATTTATTTTAGCTCCTTTTTCAAACCTGACAATTGCAGTGTCTAAACTTGAGAAAACAGAAGTCTTGTCAGCTATTATTTCTGAATCTTTTTGAAAAACAAGTAACGCTTTTTCTTCTGCAATAATTGTACTTTCTTGAAGCGAAAGTGTAGAGTTAGTTTTAAATAGTACAGAGCTAGAGTCTTGAATGAATAGTTTGCTACTTTTTTTTAAACCAACATGAGCTGAATCTATGACCCATTGCGTTTCATTTATAAATGTATTGTTGTTGTATTTGAATGTGTTTATGGTATTGCTTTTGTTCACTAAAAGTGTAATTTTTTCGGAGACCGAAAAGTCAATTTCAGTATTTTCTATATTTTTAAGCACAAGGTTTCCTGAAAGCCTTAAGTCGTTAGTTACAAGGTTATTGTCAAAAGAAACACTTAACGTGTATTTTCCATTTACTTCTTTTAGAATTTCTATTTTTAGCCCATTTATATACACTGGTTCTAATTGGTTGAGGTTAAAATTGTACTTTGGATTATTTGTTAGTGGCGGATTGCTACAAAGAGAAAGTACATCGCCAGATACAAAAGAATGCGTTCTACGGTATGGCAATGCATCTTTATTGGTACAACCGTGATTTCCATAAAACAAAAAACTGGTATCTCCTATTTGTTCTTTTACTATTGTAAACTGCTCTGTTTCATGTGAATGGTTAAAATCATGGCTGTTTGCTATTACTCCATTGCTATCCGCATCAAATCTATAGCACATAAACGGATTTATACCATCGTAAGGGTTTTCTTCCTTTCTTTCAAACACATACAAGATGTTGTTCCAATACTCAGACCAAGATTTAGATACTTTTGTTGGGGTAGCATAATCCCAGTTTCCATTAGCATTTAAAAATTTTGCTCCATTTATAGCATTCATGTCATACACAAGTTCAGAAGATATTTTGCTTCTGTCTGGCATCATGTCTTCTACAAAGAAAAATAAGCCAGTATCTATGTTTGTCATACCAGCACTGCCAGGCGGATAATCTTTCAAGGAACCTATCCATCTGCTCTGATCAAAAATATTTTTGAGTTGGTGGTTTTCTATCCATAGATATTGAGATTCTGTATGAGGAATTTTTATTCTAATTGCATCTCCAGTAGTGGCAAAATCATCTATGGTGTAAGTTCCGTTGTCTTTATAGTCTTTCAAATCATGTTTTATATCTATCCAACCTAGCAGCCAGCGCTCCCAAGCATTTAAAAGCCTAGTACAAGAAGCTGAACCTACAGATGTACCCCAGCCCATAACTGTAGTCCTAAAATAGTTTCCTAATGTGCCAGAGAAATGATGTGGGCACGAAAGCAACTCGTGACCTAACTCATGCTGAAACAACCTTCTGAAATTCTCAGGTTCTTGTACCCCTACTGTATTCATATGAAAACCATCAGAACTTATTGTATATTTTTCATTGAATTCAAAATCATATATGCCTTCCAAAATAGATATACCACCTCCACTTCCCGTCCAAGTATTCATATTCTGGGCAGGTTGTATAGCCCATGATTTTTCATACCTGTAGCAAATGATTACATAGTCTGGTTTATTGTCTGGGGCAGAGATGCTATTGTCAAAAAGATATTCCGGTCTATTGGTGCGTTGGTCATATTTAGACCAATCAAATGTAGGATTTGTTTTTTTAAACTCTTCAAACACTTTTCTATTCATCTCACCCCATGAGTATGCCTGACTAGGGTCTATATTTATTCTTTTGGGGTATACATCTGCCATAAGCCTAAAAGAACTTGCAGAAGAAGAAGACATTTCGTAAAACAACCTAGAAATACTCATGTTCTTGGAATCTGGATAGTTTGTAAATTGAGAAGTGTCTGTAAAAAATAATTCGTCGCATTTGCCATTTACAACATAGTTTGGAAATTCGTTTTCTGCTGGCCAATTTTTGAAATCTTGGTTTGCATCAAAAGCCCCAAAACCAGCAAAAATGATTAGTGCTCTTAGTTCTCCCTTGGGTGTAAATACTTCGCCATAAACAGAATTCTTTTGGCCATAAAAAAGAATAGATGTAAGTAAAAGTAAAAAAAGAAGGGGAAATTTTTTCATAGGTATATGTTTTGAAATTGAATATAACTAAAATCATTCCAAAAAGTAAAGCATACTTTGTTTGTAAAACTTAGAACGGAATTTTATTCAAATAATTCTGCTTATATGATGTTTAGGTTCTTATACCAATAAATGTATGTCAAAGATTTAGTTTAATCCACTACAAAAAATCTGGAGTGAAAGGTTTTATTTAAAAATAAAAACGCAGTTAAAAAATAAGATGAGAGTTTTATAAAATGTACCAAATAAAACTACTATTATTTTAATCTATGTGCTTACTGAAGCAATTAATATTTAGGCCATTTCTCTTGTGCTTTCATTACTTTCTCTAAAACATCTCTTACAGCACCTTTGCCTCCCTCTTTTATAGAAACATATTTACATAATCCAAAAATATCGGTTGCAGCATCTGCTGGGCAAGTTGGCAAGGCTACTTTTCTTAAAATTTGTGCATCTGGTAAGTCATCGCCCATATAAAGCACATCTTCAAACGTAAAATGGTGGTCTGCCAATAATTTCTCTAAGGTTTCTATTTTATTTTTTACGCCCAAAAAAATATGATTTACACCAAGATACTCCATTCTTTTTCTGGCACCTTCATTGTTTCCAGCACTAATAATAGCTATTGGAATCCCTGCTTCTTGCGCTTTTACTATGGCAAAACCATCTTTTATGTTAAAAGTACGTAATTGTTCGCCACTTGTAGTTACGTGTATAGATCCATCAGTTAGTACACCGTCTATATCAAAAATACAAATTTTTACTTTTTGGAAATACGCTAGCACATTCTCTGACATAAGATAGAAATAAAATTATAAATTTTAATAAACGAATATACAACTTTGCCCTGTTTATTAAAACTAGATTCAGAATTATAGACTTTACAAGTGCTAGTATCTAAGCAATTGGTTTGTTTGGCATACAAAATAAAAAATCCTATAACTCTACTATTTAAGTCTTTGCCACAAAAAAGAAATGGCAAAGTTAAAATCTCTTGTTTAAACAATGTGTATAAGACATTGATAAGTTTGTGCATTTGAGATGAAATGACTTTAGATTGTTTTTTTTAAACCCAAAAAAAAGCCTTAAATTCGGGTTATTATAAATAAGTAAACTTTTGTAAAAAAATTTATGAAGTTCATTGTATCCTCAGCTGCATTGCTGAAACAACTTTCTGCCGTAAACGGTGTTATCACTACTAACCCTGTAGTGCCTATTTTAGAGAATTTCTTATTTGAAATCCAAGATAGTAAGTTGCAAATCACAGCATCTGACTTGCAAACCTCTATGATTACAGAGCTTAGTGTAGAATCTAAAGAAAGCGGAAGCATTGCTGTTCCTGCTCGTATTTTATTGGATACGCTTAAAAATTTGCCAGAGCAGCCTGTTACTTTTACTATAGACGAAAACACGTACAGCATAGAGTTATCTTGCGACAACGGTAGGTATAAACTATCTGGCGAAAATGCTACTGACTTCCCTAAAATTCCATCTGTTGTAAATGGTGAAACTTTAGATATTTCTTCTAATATATTAAGCAGAGCCATTACAAATACAATTTTTGCAGCAAGTAATGATGAGTTAAGACCAGCTATGACAGGTATCTATGTAGCTATTAATGATTCTAGCATCACTTTTGTTGCAACAGATGGCCATAGATTGGTTAGATTTAGAAGGGTAGATGTGGCATCTGAAGATAGTAATTCTATTATCATACCTCGCAAAGCTTTGAACTTATTGAAATCATCTTTGCCTACTGACAACACCAATGTAAAAATTGAATTTACACCGGCAAATGCATTTTTTAGTTTTAAAAATGTACGTATGATTTGTAGATTGATAGATGAACGTTTTCCTGATTATGAAAATGTGATCCCTGTAGACAATCCTAAGTTAATGAAAGTTAATAGAGAAGAGTTCTTAAATTCTTTGAAAAGGATTTCTATCTATGCAAATAAAACTACGCATCAGGTTCGTTTAAAAATCTCTGGTAGTGAATTACAAATTTCTGCCGAAGATTTAGATTTTAGCAACGAAGCCAATGAAAAACTGAAATGCGAATTTAATGGAGACACTATAGAAATTGGTTTCAACGCCAAGTTTTTATTGGAAATGGTAAACAATTTAGATTGTGTAGATCTTAATCTAAAACTTTCTGAACCAAATAGAGCTGGATTATTGGTTCCGTCTGAAGGAGATATTAACGAAGATATTTTGATGCTGGTTATGCCAGTTATGCTAAACAACTATAATTAAACTATTTTTAATACTAGTGTAAATGACTTTTAATGAAACAGTAGTACGTAAACACTTACTACTGTTTTTTTGTTGTTTTTTAAAGCCATTTTAGTTATCTTTCTTCCCTTCAAAAACCCAAGTTTCAAATCCAGAAATTTGGCATTCCGTTAATTTATTAGAATTCTTAGGCATGGCAGAGGCATTTCCATCTTGCTTAATAGAAGAAATAAGGCTGTTGTTGTCTATGGCTTCGCTTAATTTTGTATGGCTATCCAATAATATATTTGCTCCCTTAACTTTAGCGTTAGCAGCATTATGACAAGTATAACATCTTGTTTCTAAGATAGGTACTAAATCATTTTTGTAAGAAACATTTTGTTGTATAGAGCAGTCTTTTGATGGATATAAAATCTCTTCTTTATCTTTATAACAAGAACTCAAAAAGAGTGTGGAAACCACAATAGTCAATAATTTTTTCATAAATGATAGGTATTTAGTTGAATTTAAGACAATCTAACATGATTATTCAAGAAATCCATCGGACTTCCATTTTTTTAATACATCTATTTCTGTTGAACTTAATGGTGATAGAGGTTGATTTGAACTTTTTAGTGGCATAAACCCATCTTCATTGCTTGCAAGTTGCACCCTTCTGATAGATTCATCTATTACATCTTTGAAATTCGCATATATTTTATAACTATTACTTCCCGTTGTATGGCAACTTGAACACTTGCTAATCACAAGAGGTAGAATATCTGTATTAAATCCAATTGGCATACTTAGATTCATAACATTTATAGCATATACATTTGTAAAAATACTTGTGCCTCCTTGGTTAGAAACCTCCACATCTACTACATAAGAACCTGCGGATATAGATCTGCTTACACTAATCACTCCTTTTTCATCTATGGTTATTTTTCCATTGCTTTCTGGTTTCGTTTTTATAGTGAAACTAACAGGAGACTCAGATATGAACATTGGCAATACACTATTTAGAGTATCCCCTTTGTTTATTGTTATGTTTTTTTCTGAATATGTAAATTCTTTTACGCGCGTATCTACATAAATAGTTGGATGCTCACAGGATAACAACAAGCAAAAAGAACAAATAAATATAATGTACAATGTATTTTTCATAGCTTTTAAAATAATATATAACTGACTAAATCTTCTAATTGTTGTTCAGACATGCGCTGAGCTGTGTAGTGCGGCATGTATTCTCTTATTGCAAATTCTGCAACAGTTCCTTTTCTGACTATGGAATACATAGAATATGGATGGTTTTGATGCACATATTTTTTCAAAAATGAAATGGATAAATTAGTTGTGTCTAGTTTAAAAGAAGTAAACTCTTTATCATACCCGTGACAAGCCATGCAACTTTGCACAAAAATTTCTTTCCCTATGCCAGGATCTCCTTCTGCACCTAATTTTCTTTTTTTCTTTGGTATTATATCTAAAAAAGTTGCGCCGCTATATGATTTGTATTTAGATTTTAAAAGGTTAGATTTCTCCAAAAAACTTAACTCCTGACTATTTAGTTGATCATACTCTTCTTGCCTAAGACCTAAATCTTTAATTTTATAATCTATCGTATTATAATACTGTACTATTGCCTCTAACTCCCAAGAATCTAGATACCTGCCAGAAGAACACACCTTAGCACACAGTTGTATGGCATTTTCTAAAGTATCTTTTGCTGATGCAACCAAAGAACCATATTTAAGATAATAATCATCATTATACCAAGAAGTCCTATTTGCTGTTCCATAAAATGTAGTGCCTTGCAAAAAAGGTAGTTTTTGCTTTACTGCTTTAGATAAACGAGCCTCTGGGGTTGGGTTGGATAAATTTTCATCTTCTATAACTTGGTTATGGCAATTTGTACACGTAAAATAAGTAGATATAACTTTAGATTTTTTTCCGTTTTTGATTGCCCATCCATTATACACCAATTGCTTGCCTATTGCCGCTTTTTCAGCATCTACAACTACCCTTACATGAGATTTATTACTGCCTCCCCAATGGTGCAAAACTTCAGATACACGTGTTTCTGGCGTAACTAGTAAAGTTTTTTGCCATGCAACAAAACTCCAACAAAGAAAAGCCAATAGAATGGCTCCCAATGGAATTAAATACTTTCTCATCTTTTTTTATACAGTTTAAAATCTCTAATGATATTAAATCCTGGATGTATATTCCCTTTTAACCAGGCATCTGTTGTTTGGGTAATAAACCCAGTTTCTGCCATAGGCATAGAATTTGTTAAATGAAATTCAAAAAAATGACCTTTGGTTTCTATACCTAAACCCATAGACAATGAATTATAATAATCTGTATAAGTTGGGGTATTTACCCCTTGTTTTACTCTTGCTATATACTCTAGATTTAAAGATATATTTTTCTTGATGTTGAAGGTACTTGCAAAGCCAAATGCATAAGTAGTGTTTTTGTCTAACGCAAACTTTACTAAATTCTTGTGTACAACAGTTGGAGAAATCTGCAAACTAATGCGCTCGTTTATTCTAGAAGAAAAAATAAGTTGGTTTATATACGATAATCTGCTAGTGAAATAATTTTTTCTACCTTTATCAAACGGTGTTCCGTTTGCATTTAACGTAGATAATGCACTGATAGACAATTTTAAACCTCCTTCATTTTGAGTTAAAAGCCTAAATTTAGCAAAGGCATCAAACGTTTTGCCAAAAGTGCTACGACCTACACCAAACATAAAATGTTTAGAAACACCCTGTTCTAATCCTATCCTCATAGTAGCTACATCTAGCCCAAACAAATTATTTGCCCCTTCTGTGACTGCCCCAAATCTATGAGAAATCTTCAACTCCATAACACCAGGATTAAGGCTTTCTATACTTTGGAGATTTATAATGCGTGTATTGTTAAAATGAGGATATACAATCTTTTCTTGTTGAGAAAAAATAGATATGTAGCTCAAACAAAACATAATAATTAAATTTTTTTTCATGATTGTTTTTACAAATTAGAAGATACAAAAATTGATTTTTAGTTTATAGAATTGCATCTACAAGCTATAGTAAACTTTATAAATAGTGTTGTTTGTTATTAATTGTAAATTACTAATTTTTTAGTTAGCTTTCATTCTAAAATATAAGGTTATGAAAAAAATTATTCTATTTGCTACCAGCCTATTGTTTTGTATAGGTATAAAAGCTCAAATATTACAGGCTACTGCCAATGTAATACTCAATGGTAATGCTAGAAAAGTCATTATAGAAGTAAATAAAACTACTTCTAAAGTAAAAATCACTGCAAGTGGATCTAGTGTTGGTTACTTTGCTGTTGGTTTTAGCAAAACTGCTTTGACAATGGCAAATACTTATACTATGATTTTTAATAGCACAACAGGTATAGTAGAAGAAAGAAAATTAGCCGCTAGAGGATCAGGTACACTTCTTACCCCCATGGCTAGTGTACTTTCAAACACTATTCCAGCAGGTAGTACAGTGCAAACTGTGGTTGTAGAGCGTAACTTAGTAGGATTAAGTGCTGACTATCTAGATTTTAGTACTATTACATCTGGCTCTAAATTAAATATACTTTTAGCCCAAGGAACCAGAAAGAATTTGGAATTCCATGGGACTTCAGGGTATTCTAGCCTTGAGCTTACTTTTAATCTTGTTACAAATGTAGAAAAATCCACAGATGCTCCTTTGAATATATCATTGTATCCAAACCCAACTCAAAATACATTTAATGTTGCATTTGATCGTGTTTTTGAAACTACAACCGTTGTTATTTTAAATGAGCAATATGCCCCTGTAAAAACAGTAACTTTTGAAAAATTAAAAGAATTTGAAGTTTCAATAGAAGACTTACCTCAAGGTGCCTATTTTATCAGTATAAAAAATGATGCTTATTCATTGATGGATAAAGTAATAAAGCTGTAGGGATATTTTAAACGTTTATTTTTTTGGTTGTAAACAAAAAAGCATCGATTTATAATCGATGCTTTTTTTGTAGAACTCTTTTTTTTTATAAAATCAACATGGCATCGCCATAACTGTAGAACATATATTCTTCCTTTACTGCCTCTTCGTATGCTTTCATAATTAGGTCATATCCACCAAAAGCACAAGTCATCATAAGCAAAGTAGATTCAGGTGTATGAAAATTAGTCACCATTGCATCTGCTATTTTAAAATCATAAGGAGGGAAAATAAACTTATCCGTCCAAGCGTCTTTTGGTTTCAATTTACTGAATGCAGAAACAGAGCTTTCTATAGAACGCATAGATGTTGTACCAATAGCACAAACTCTTTTACGTGCATCTATGGCATTATTTACAGTTTCTGCTGTTTCCTCAGAGATAACAAAACTTTCAGAATCCATTTTATGCTTCGTCAAATCTTCTACATCTACAGGTCTAAAAGTACCTAACCCAACGTGCAAGGTAATGGTTGATGTTTTTATTCCTTTTATTTCTAGACGCTTTATTAATTGAGGTGTAAAGTGCATGCCTGCTGTAGGTGCAGCTACAGCCCCAATTTCTTCTGCGTATACAGTCTGATATCTTTCTTTATCTTCTGGCTCTACAGGTCTTTTGATGTATTTTGGAAGCGGAGTTTCTCCCATAGATTCTATTGTATTATAAAACTCTTCGTCTGTACCATCGTACAAAAATCGAATGGTTCTACCTCTAGAAGTGGTATTGTCTATCACTTCGGCAACTAAATCACTCTCACCAAAATACAATTTGTTGCCCACTCTTATTTTTCTAGCAGGATCTACCAAAACGTCCCAAAGACGCATCTCTTTATTTAGTTCTCTAAGTAAGAAAACTTCTATCTGAGCACCTGTTTTTTCTTTGTTTCCATACAAGCGTGCGGGGAAAACTTTTGTGTTATTCAAGATAAAAACATCACCATCACCAAAATAGTCTATGATGTCTTTAAATCTTTTGTGTTCTATTAATCCAGTTTTACGGTGCACAACCATTAAACGACACTCATCACGAGTTTCATTTGGGTATTCTGCGAGTAGTTTTTCTGGTAAGTCAAATTTGAATTGCGATAGCTTCATGAAATCTTACGGGACTAAATGATAAATTTATTTAATGAATTAGCCTGCAAGTTACTTAAATATTATTCTAATGTGCTGATTTATTTTGCGAATATACAGTACAAACAACTTAAGCTTGCCTAAAAAAAAATTGGTCTTGGAAAATAAAGACATTTAAAATTTACGAAGGGCCCTTTTTAACTTCCTAAAAAACAGTCAAGATGACACATTTATTAGGATTGGTATGCTTATTGTTTCTTAAAGATTGTATAAATTGGCATCATTAAACTAAACATTGAAAATTATGGATTATTACGAAAAAACAAACTTAGCCTACCAAGAAGCAATTCCGGTAGCTATGACAAGCGCAGAAAATAGGGCTACATTTTACAAAAAAACATACTCTCACGTTGCTTTGGCTTTTTTAGGATTTATACTTGTAGAAAGCGCTTTGTTTGCAACACCTTTGGCTCAAAACATTTTATCATTTCTTTTTGTATCTAAATGGATGGTAATAGGCGTAATGGTGGCTATGGCATTTGCCGCCGGATATGTAGAAAAAATGGCCTTTAACGCCACTGATAAGAAAAAACAATATGCAGCCCTAGGACTGTATATTTTAATAGAATCAATACTATTTGTGCCTCTTATTGCTATGGCCTTTAGTTACGGCGGTGCAGGTGCAATAAGCACTATACTTTTACCTGGTGCAATCATAACTATTGCTTTGTTTGCTGGACTAATCTTAACTGTTTTTATTACAGGCAAAGACTTTTCTTTTCTTAAAGCTGCTTTAGGAATAGGATTTATGGTCATGTTTGGAATAGCAATCATAGGTATGATTTTTGGTTTTAATATAGGATCTTGGTTTTCTATAGGTATGATTATCCTTATGGCTGGCGCAATTTTATACCAAACATCTCAAGTTGCCAATGCATATCACCAAGAACAATATGTTGCCGCCTCAGTTGCCATTTTTGCTTCTTTTATGACATTACTATTTTACGTGCTTAGATTACTTATGAGCAGAGATTAAGATTTGTTGCTCCTTTTTAAAAAATCAGTATCAAATTAAAAATTTAGGTACTGATTTTTTTTGTTTTGTATCTAAACCAATCAAACTGAATCACCTGTATAAATTAGCAAAATGTTAAAGAATAAATACTATTTTTATTCAGTCAAAATGCAATAATTGTGTATAACTTTTCGCCATAAAGTGAATTGTAGTTTATACCTATATCTACTAGTGTTTTATAGGTATTTAGGCTAGATTTAAAAAAAAAAATATTTACTAAATAATGCTCCTTATGTGTTGTTTTACAGTGATTTATATATATATTACCATCAAATAATGATTTTGCAATGTGGAAAAAATAAGTTTTGTTTTTCTAATACTAAACACCATATTTGTTCTCCTTATTGTCTAGAAAAGTAAACAATTTTACAATTAGCTAGTTTTAAATAAGATGACAAAAAATACATTTGCATTGTTAGTGATAATAAAGAAAAAATTAAACTAATTTGATATAGTTAATATGCATAGCACTATAATTCAAGAAGAGCCAATATTAAAGGCAGACAAAAACAGATTTGTGATTTTCCCTATACAACATGATGATATATGGGAGTATTATAAGAAATCTCAAGCTAGTTTTTGGACAGCTGAAGAGATAGATTTGGCTGCTGATATAAATGATTGGAAAAATCTTAAGGAGGATGAGCGCTATTTTATCTCTCATGTATTGGCTTTTTTTGCGGCAAGTGATGGAATAGTAAATGAAAACTTAGCAGAAAATTTTGTTTCAGAAGTACAGTATGCTGAAGCTAAATTTTTCTATGGTTTTCAGATAATGATGGAGAACATCCACAGCGAAACATATTCACTACTAATAGACGCATACATAAAAGACTCAAAGGAAAAAGATAGGTTATTTAATGCCTTAGACACTATAGATTGTGTAAAGAAAAAAGGAGAGTGGGCACTAAAATGGATTGATAGTGATAGTTTTGTTGAAAGACTTGTAGCCTTTGCAGCAGTAGAAGGGATTTTTTTTAGTGGTAGCTTTTGCTCTATATTTTGGCTTAAAAAACGTGGCTTAATGCCAGGCCTTACCTTCTCTAACGAGCTTATCTCTAGAGATGAGGGATTGCACTGTGATTTTGCTTGTCATTTATACAACAACCATATCATAAATAAATTGCCGCAGTCTAGAATTTATGAGATAATTATAAATGCGGTTGAAATAGAACAAGAATTTGTAGTTGATGCATTGCCAGTGGGGCTAATTGGCATGAATTCTAAATTGATGTCACAATACATAGAATTTGTGGCAGACCGTTTATTAGTAGCTTTGGGATGTGAAAAATATTACAACGCTTCAAATCCATTTGACTTTATGGAGATGATTTCTCTACAAGGGAAAACAAACTTTTTTGAAAAAAGAGTAGCAGAATATCAGAAGTCTGGTATAATGACAGAAAATAACAAAGATTCTTTGATGTTTGACGAAGAATTTTAGATAATAATAGTAAAGAGTAAGACAATAAATTATTTGCCACCATGTATGTTTTAAAAAGAGACGGAAGAAGAGAGTCAGTAAAATTTGATAAGATAACAGCTCGAATAGAGAAGTTATGCTACGGATTAGATGCTCGATTCATAGATGCCATAAGTGTATCTATGAAAGTAATAGACGGCTTATACGACGGAGTGAGTACAGTAGAATTAGATAGATTGACCGCAGAAACAGCAGCCTCTATGACTACTATACACCCAGATTATGCAAAATTAGCTGCCAGAATTGCAATCTCTAACCTCCACAAAGAAACTGTACAATCATTTTCTAGCACTATGAAAAGATTGTATACTTATGTAGATCCTAAAACGGGGCAAAATGCACCAATGCTTTCTAAAGAAGTATATGGAGTTATAAAAGCAAATGCTGCCAAATTAGATGAGGCAGTAGTGTATGACAGAGACTTTGAATACGAATACTTTGGTTTTAAAACATTAGAGAAATCTTATCTTTTGAAAGTAAATGGTAGAGTTGCAGAAAGACCACAACATATGCTTATGCGTGTATCTATAGGCATACACGGGGCAGATGTAGATGCAGCAATAGAAACCTATAACTTACTTTCAGAGAAATGGTTTACACATGCAACACCTACTCTTTTTAATGCAGGTACTCCAAAACCTCAAATGTCATCTTGCTTTCTACTAACAATGAAAGACGATAGCATTGATGGAATTTATGACACACTTAAACAATGTGCCCTAATTTCTCAGTCTGCAGGCGGTATAGGACTAAGCATACACAACATAAGAGCAAAAGGCTCTTACATAAAAGGTACAAATGGCGTATCTAATGGATTGGTACCAATGCTTAGAAATTTTGACATGACAGCACGTTACGTAGACCAAGGTGGAGGAAAACGTAAAGGAAGTTTTGCAATATACTTAGAGCCTTGGCATGCAGATATTTTTGATTTCTTAGATTTGAAAAAAAATCATGGAAACGAAGAAATGAGAGCAAGAGACTTGTTTTATGCCCTTTGGTGCTCTGACTTATTTATGAGAAGAGTAGAACAAAATGCAGAATGGTCTTTGTTTTGCCCTCATGAGTGCCCAGGAATGGCAGATACCTACGGAGAAGAATTTGAGAAATTGTACGAAAAATATGAGCGTGACGGAAAGGCACGTGAAACTATAAAAGCACAAGATCTCTGGTTTGCTATTTTAGAGTCCCAAACAGAAACTGGCACTCCATATATGCTCTATAAAGATGCAGCAAACAAAAAATCTAATCAAAAAAATCTAGGTACAATAAAATCAAGTAATTTATGTACAGAAATTATGGAGTATACTTCTCCAGATGAAGTAGCTGTATGTAATTTAGCTTCTATTGCTTTACCTAAATTTGTGATTGATGGTAGATTTGATCATCAAAAGCTATATGAAATAACAAAAGTAGCTACCAAAAACTTAAATAAAGTAATTGATAGAAACTATTATCCTGTAATAGAAGCAAAAAACTCTAACTTAAGACACAGACCTATTGGTTTAGGTGTACAAGGTTTGGCAGATACTTTCAGTATGCTCAGAATGCCGTTTGAGTCTGCAGAAGCTCAAGGCTTAAACGAAGACATTTTTGAAACAATATACTTTGCTGCTATGACAGCATCTATGGAACTTGCTTCTGTAGAAGGCCCTTACTCTTCATACGAAGGATCTCCTGTGTCTAAAGGAATATTTCAATATGATATGTGGGGTGTTACACCAAAATCTAACCGATGGGATTGGATGGCGTTGAAACAAGAAGTAAGAAAGCATGGAGTAAGAAATTCATTGCTTGTAGCTCCTATGCCTACAGCATCTACATCTCAAATACTTGGAAATAACGAGTGTTTTGAGCCTTACACTTCTAATATTTACTCTAGAAGAACTCTTTCTGGTGAATTCATCATTGTAAACAAGCATTTGCTAAGAGATCTAATACAAGCAAATCTTTGGAATGATGACATGAAGCAGAAATTAATGGCTGCAAATGGATCTGTTCAAAACATAGATGAGATTCCTCAAGACATAAAAGAATTATACAAAACCGTTTGGGAAATTAGCCAAAAAACTTTGATAGATATGGCCGCTGACAGAGGTGCGTACATAGATCAGAGTCAAAGTTTTAATGTGCACATACAAAATCCTAACTTTGGAAAATTGACATCTATGCATTTCTATGCTTGGAAAAAAGGTCTAAAAACAGGAATGTATTATCTAAGAACTAAAGCAGCAGCTGATGCAATCAAATTTACGGTAGATAAAAAACACCAAGAGCCAAAAATAACTGCAAAATCTTTAGAAGAAAAAGCTTCAGACATGGTATGCTCACTAGATAATCCAGAAAATTGTGAAGCCTGCGGGTCTTAATATTAAAACATCCCTTACATAAAAAAAGAGGCTTTTATTCAAAGCCTCTTTTTTTATGTCCAAAATATCAAAATATAAATCAAATTAATAGCAAGCAATTGGGAATTGTAAAAAAATAATGTAAATATCCGTAGTTGTACCAGTAGTGGAATTGATTAGTGATTTTGGGCAAAACCCTATCGGGTCAGGCTCTACGCTCTTGCTTTTGTTGCTGAAAAAGCAAAAAAGAGCTCCGCTTCGATCCTTTTCGCAAAAAAAATAATAGGTACTTGTATCATGGCGGATATTCACAAAAAATAATATTCTAAGTATTCCTTAGTCTCTTTTGCCTTTAAAAAAAAGTTGTAGCATTTTTTTACTTTCATCTGCCAATACACCTTTCGTAACTTGAGTTTTTGGGTGTAATGCATTTGCCGAAAGTAATGAGAAGCCTCTAGTGTCATCAGAGGCGCCATAAACTAATGCTCCAAGTTGTGCCCAATAGGATGCTCCTGCACACATAAGACAGGGCTCTAAAGTTACGTACAGCGTACAATCCATTAAATATTTTGAGCCGATGTGGTTCGCAGCTGCTGTGATAGCTATAATTTCTGCATGTGCAGTAACATCTTTTAACAACTCTACTTGATTGTGACCTTTGGCAATGATTTTATTTTTGCATACGACTATAGCACCTACAGGTACTTCGTCATTTTCAAAAGCTAACTCTGCTTCTAAGAGTGCTTTTTGCATAAAGTATTCATGACTAAACAGATCCAACTATTTTTTTATTTTAATAGAGTTCATCATTAAAGAAGCATTCGCTTTCCACTCTTCTTTTCTATCCTCTGGACAGTAAAAATTAAAAATATATGTTTTGTTTTTCACATAGCAAATTTGATAATACGAATAGGTTTTGGATGTGGTTTTTACTCCTTTTTCATCTATTCCAGAAGCAGTGGCAGAATATTCATAAACAATAAACCTGTTGCCGTCAATGATTTTTATTGTGTCTTGATAAAAAGTTATTGCATCAAATTGAGAAGATAAAGAACTTTTTTTAAACAACCTTTCTAAGTTTATATCTTTTGAAGGTATTTGGTTAGAAGAAGGATTCTTGTATATAGATTTTGCGTTGGTATCTATTACTTCTGTAATGAGTTTCACCACCAATTTAGCTTCTTGGTCTGCACTCTCATACATGGCCATAGGCGCTACCTGTTGGGCAAATTTTGTTTCTGCTGATAAAGGCACTAAAAGCAACTCTTTGGGTATATCTATACTCACATGAGAGCTTATTTTCCGATTAATGAAGTCTCCTTTTACAAAGGAAAAAAAAGAAATAGCTAAGGTAAGGTATATGTATTTTATCATTTTAATTGGGGTAATTTTGAATGTTGTAATGAAACAAAAGGAACTAAAATATTATTTATTCTGATTTTAGTGGTTCTTCAAGTGTATTTGAATCTATAAGCAATTTGTCTTTTTCGCAAATAACAAGTGCTCTTGTTTGTACTTCTGAAAGTAGGGTGGTAGCATTTATCTGATGACTCTCTACTTTAGTTTCCTCAAAAAATACGTTATCTACTTTTAAGTATTTGTGCAATGGTATTCTTACCGTTTGTACATTTGTAAGTTCGCAAGTCATTATTTTCCTACTATCTGGTATAGACATAGCAAAAATATCTTTGTCATCTATATCTGAGTAACTAGTGGTCTCTCCAACCACTACAAAATTTCCTCCAGAATGGGTAACTAATCCAAAGCCCATATCATTTAGATAGCCTCCAAAAGTTTTAGACCATTTCATTTTGAACCTTTTATTCATGCGTACAATATATGCATCTTGCTGCGTCAACTGATCATTAAAGCTATTAGAAAACCCTACAATTATATACCCGTCATCACCTACTTTTCTAATTGCCTGAGGCTCTTCATCTCCAATATAACCTAATGATTTGACTTTAACAGCATCTCCATTTGTTACATTGGCAAGTACAAAGAGCATATCTCTGCCTCCGTACCCATAACTACTTGTAGACCCCATAAATGCCACATGTCCAAAATCATCTTCTATTAGTTCGTTTAGGTGATCATCCTTTGGGCCTCCGTATACTTTAGACCAAAGCACTTCTCCAGTAAAATCTATTTTAATCATGAGAGCGTCATACCCACCCGCACCCAAAGAATTAGTCTCTCCTCCTAAAATGTATCCGTCAGAAACCGCAATAATAGAAGAAGCAAATTCTAAGGAATCACCACCAATGGTTCTAGTCCATTCTTTTTCTCCTAGTGGACCTACTTTCTCTATATAAATATCATGGTCTTTTACATCAAAACTATTGGTTTCACCAACTAAAATATAACCTCCTAGTGGCGACTCAATTACGTCTAATCCAAACTCATTCAATTCTCCACCATATGCATGTGACCACAATACGTCTCCATTTTCATTAATTTTCAGTAGGTATACATCTCTTCGTTTAGCATCAAAACTAGTAGAGTTGCCAATAATTATAAAATTTCCGTCTGATGTATGCTTAATTTTTATGCCTGCGTCTACTTTTGTACCTCCGTATGTTCTAGACCAAACAATGTTGCCATCTTTATCTAACTTTATGAGGTAAAGGTCTTTTCCATTTCCAAAGCTTGTGGTTGAGCCTAAAATAATGATTCCGTTTTCTGCGGTTTCGCAAGTAGAATAGGCTATATCTCTACCAACCTCGCCATAAGTATGATGAAAGTTTGTTTGAGAAAATATCAAACTAGATAGAATAAAAAAGAAACCAAAAAGGACTTTACTAAGCATTTGATTATATTATACATTCAAGTTACAAAAAAATACTACTTTTTTAATGTCTTGACCTTAAAACTACAATCACTTCATCTAAAGTGT
This sequence comes from Cytophagales bacterium, assembly GCA_043770215.1. Lineage (GTDB taxonomy): Bacteria > Bacteroidota > Bacteroidia > Cytophagales > JAAEPT01 > JAYVIQ01. The sequence goes on from JAYVIQ010000213.1 coordinate 19,532, forward strand.
ATTCTTTAGCCACCAGTAAAACAAGTATATGATACAATAAGTCAGAGCATTCATTTAAAAAAAGTTCTTTGTTATTGTCTTTAGCTTCTATGACTAATTCTACTGCTTCTTCGCCTACTTTTTGGGCTACTTTATTTATGCCCCTTGCCAATAAAGAGGTAGTGTAACTTGTGCTCGAAGGATTATTTTTTCTATCTAAAAGTATAGATTCTAAATAACTTAAAAATGCTCCTAAACTATCATTTTGATTGTTTTCTGTATTGGTTTTTACCCAAAAGATAGAAAAAGAATCTTTTATTTCTACTTTTACAACTTGGCCCCACAGGCTTAGATCTCCTAAATTCAAAGGGGTGTTGGTAGTAGCTAGTATGGTTTTGGTGTATATGTCTTGAATGATTTTCATTATGTATTTTTTACCTTTAAGTCAAATGATTTTACGCTTTTTGCTTTTCAAATTTAACAATAATTTGAACTAAACCCTACTGCCACTTAGATCGCTTAAGCATTTTTGGCGTTTGCACAAAAAAGATTTTCATTTCTATATTTTTTTAAGATTTATACTCTTTTTAGATTCCGTAAGAAAAGTAAAAAGCAGTTATTTTCTAATGCTAATGCCTTGTTCTGAAAGGTAATTTTTTAGTGCTTTTATTTCTATTTCTTTAAAATGAAATATACTTGCCGCCAAGCCCGCGTCTGCTTTTCCTTTTGTAAATGCATCATAAAAATGTTCCATAGCACCAGCACCTCCAGAGGCGATAATTGGTATGTGTAAATTTTCTGACAATAAAGCGGTTACTTCATTTGCAAAGCCTGTCTTAACTCCGTCATGATCCATAGAAGTAAGTAATATCTCGCCCGCCCCCCTATCTTGTACTTCTTTTGCCCATAATTGGGTTACTAATTCAGTAGATTTTGTGCCCCCATGGGTATGGACCAAATTAACTTCATTTACACTTCTAGTGTCTATAGCTACTACTACGCATTGGCTACCAAATTCTTTGGCAAGTGCATCTATGAGTGCTGGATTTTTTACCGCTGCGGAGTTTATAGATACTTTTTCTGCACCGGCAGCAAGCATAACGGATACATCTTCTATGGTAGAAATGCCTCCACCAACAGTAAATGGTATATTGAGTGTGGCAGCAACTCTCTTTACCATTTCTACCATAGTTTTGCGTTTTTCTAGGGTGGCAGATATGTCTAAAAACACCAATTCATCTGCCCCTTGCTCTGCATATATTCTAGCAAGTTCTACAGGATCTCCTGCATCACGTAGATTTTCAAAATTTACACCTTTTACAGTTCTGCCATCTTTTACGTCTAGGCAAGGGATTATTCTTTTTGCGAGCATGTATTTATAAATTCTAGCATAAAATTAACTAGATTACTAAAAGTAACCTATATTCTGGGTCAAAATTAACTTCTTTGTAGTACGTAAACAGCTGATAAATTGATTTTTTTAGACAACATAGGATTTAAGTAGTCCATTATTCTTACAAAGAGAATAAAGTACACACCTACTAGACAAACTTATTTGTATGGCAGAGCTGCTGAGAAATCTATTTTAATTTTTAACCCCCTAAGCATAGATTTGTAGAATCACCTGATGCCTATGCTTCTTTTAACATTTTTTCTTTTTTATAAATGACTCTAGAATAACTAAAAGGAGATTTTATTATTCATATTCTTGGTTTAACTTGCGTTAAAAATAAATATTGATGGAAAATTTACAAAATAATCTACTTTTAAGGGCTGCAATTGGTGCGCCGGTTGAGAGAACACCTGTATGGGTGATGCGACAAGCGGGTAGAATTTTGAAAGAATATAGAGCTGTAAGGGCTTCTGTTAGTGGATTTAAAGAATTGGTACAAACCCCTGAATTAGCAGCGGAGGTTACTTTGCAACCCGTAAATTTATTGGGTGTAGATGCTGCAATTATATTTTCTGATATTTTAGAAATACCACAAGCCATGGGATTGCCTTATGAAATGGCTGAGAAAAGTGGCCCTGTTTTTAATCAAGTAATACGTTCTAAAGCTGATTTAGATAAAATACATGTGGCAGACTTGCAAGACCTGCAATATGTATTAGATGCTATAACCATTACCAAAAAAGAATTGGCAGGAAGAGTACCTTTAATTGGTTTTGCTGGTGCACCTTGGACTATATTTTGTTATATGGTAGAAGGAAAAGGATCTAAAACTTTTTCTGAAGCTAGGAAAATGATTGTACGAGATAGTGCCCTTGCTCATGCCTTGTTGGACAAAATTACAGATAGTACAATTGTGTATTTAAAGGGTCAGATAGCTGCGGGTGCAAATTTAGTCCAAATTTTTGATTCTTGGGCTGGGATTCTAAGCCCTGATTTGTACAAGGAGTTTGGTCTAAAGTATATTTCTAAAATATGTGATGCCATAGATGAAGTGCCTAAAACCGTTTTTGCCAAAGGCGCTTTTTTTGCAAGAAAAAATATGAAAGACCTAAATTGTGAGGTCATTGGATTGGATTGGCATACACATGCTAGAGCAAGTAGATCTATTATTGGAGATTACAAAACCTTGCAAGGAAATTTAGACCCTGCTATTTTATATGGCTCAGATGAGTATGTGGTAGAAAAAACTATAGAAATGTTGGATAGTTTTGAGGGCAAAAGACATATAGCAAATCTTGGGCATGGTGTGTACCCAGATACCGAACCAGATAAAGTAAAGTTGTTTATAGATACTGTAAAAGGGTATAAATATATGGGTAATTGAATAACCTCCTGTATATAAAATTACTTGCTTCTAAAGGTTTTGTTTTTGGTATACCTAAAGAGATAAAAGAAAATTTTGATTGCTTTTTTGATTTGGATAATTTTTCTGGGAGTGATGTTGTAGATCTAGGCATTGAGTTTTTGTGTTTGCCAAATGTAAAAGTAATTATAGATTCTGATGAAGGTGCTAGTTTCAAAACCCTGCTACGTTTAGTGCATGAATTAAAAGAAAAAAGAGAAATAGAAATAGAATTTATAGGTAGCAATATAGTGTTGCAAAATTTTCTATCGTCTGAGTAGCCAATATGCTTTTTTAGGTAGTCATTGCTAATTTACTATGTGTTCTTTTTAAGCTGGTTTTTTGACTCTATTATTTATAAAAAATAGATTTAAAAAGATGGCTATGTACACTTATGTGCAAAAGGGATAGAAACGAAGCTCTTTTTTGCTTTTTCAGCAAAAAAAGCGGGCGTGTATAGCCCGTACCCGATAGGGTTTTGCCCAAATGTATCTTATACTTATTTATCTTCTTTTTTCCTTTGTTTTGATTGTGGACTAATTATACACGGGTATGGCATTATAAAAAGTTCTACATATTAAAAAACTGTTTGATGTGCTGGCTTACTATAGCTACTTGTTCTCTGGTCATACCAATGTACAGTGGTAAACTTAGGGTGGTCTCAGCAATTTTTTCTGCTATGGGAAAATCTCCTTTTTTGTATCCTAAGGGTCTAAATGCTTGTTGTAAGTGCGGTGGTATGGGGTAGTGTATTAAAGTTTCTATAGATTTTGAATGTAAATACTTTTGTAACTGATTTCTTTTGGTAGTTCTTATTGTATACAAATGATATACATGTGTAGCTCCTTTGGCTATATGTGGCAGGACAATGTGCGTAAGCTCTTTTAATTCCTCTGTATACCATAGGGCTAATTGTATGCGCTCTTGGGTCCAAGTATTCATAAAAGCAAGTTTAACGGAAAGCACAGAGGCTTGTAGCTCATCTAATCTAGAGTTATACCCAATAATTTTATTGTAATATTTTTTATGAGACCCATAATTCCTTAACGCCAGGCAGGTAGTGTATATTTTTTTTGCGTTGGTGGTAATGGCACCGGCATCTCCAAGGGCTCCTAAATTTTTGCTTGGGTAAAAGCTGGTAGCATTTACATCTCCAAAACTACCCGTAGGTTTAGCATTAAACGTAGCTCCGTGAGCTTGTGCATTGTCTTCTATTATGTACAGCGTATATTTTTTTGAAATGTCCATAATTAAATCCATCTGGCAGGCTTGGCCATACAAATGAACGGGTACAATAGCTTTTGTTTTAGATGTGATTTTTTCTTCTATTTTGAGTGGGTCCAGATTATAGGTTCTTATGTTTGGCTCTACAAAAATAGGTGTAGCTCCTGTATAACTTATTGCCATAACGGTAGCAATAAATGTATTAGAAGGCACTATAACTTCATCTCCAACAGTTATACCCAAAGATACTAATGCCAAATGCAATGCGTCTAATCCATTAGCAACACCTAAAGAATATTTTACTTTATTGTATTTTGAGTACTCAGATTCAAAGTCTTTTACTTCTTTGCCCAAAACATAGTTCTTATGGTCTACACAATCTTCTATAGCTTTCATGACCAAAAGCTTAGTTTGGGCATTTATTGTATCAAAAGAAAGAAATGGTATTTTCATTTTAAATGAATAATTGTTGGATTTTAAATGCGTTTGCTTTTGTCTTGTTCCTTTATTTTAGAAGTCTTTTTGTGCTCATAAATAGTTTTTAAACGTATTGGCCAATACTAAATATATACCTCTTTTGCTGCTATCTGATAAGCAAATACCATAATCTAAACGATGAAAAAGAGCACGTACTTTTGTAAAATATACTGTAAATCCCATGCCATAAAACCCCATACTAGATTTTTTGTTACATATTTTTAAGCGCTTTATTTGATGTTCTGCAGATAACTAAGTCTGTAAAAACAACCCTTTGGATACTCCTTTTGTTTTATTAATAAAAGTATGCCTCTATTCTAAATTCAATGCAAAATGTCCGATTTCTCTGACTGCCTATGGCCTTATACTACACAGGTATAAATAACAATTAAGAGTAAAGAATCCAAACGCTTCTAATTTATTAGGAGTGAATCCTATTTAAGTTCTGCAAGCCAAATCTCCAAAAGTAGTATTGCTTTTGTTATATACTGCGCTTGTAACAGTGTTTAGTTCTAAACTAATGTTGGTATAATTTTGAAGCAACAAACCAACGTTTATACCCCTTTTAATAAATGTAAAGAACAGGTAAAAAGAGTCTAAACAGATGCTTTTGAAAAGCCCGTACTCTATTTATTTTTATGATGGTATACTAGCTCTATTGTTTTGGCAAGGATTAAATCTGGGCTTAAACTCCACTGACTGTAGCGTATGTTTGGCAATTCTAAAGATCCATAGTATGACAATTTTTTTATAAAACTGGGGGGTGTATAAATGAATACTTAATATACGGGTACATATTCTTTGCACCCGTATATTTTTAAAAAAAGGCTGAGCCTATTTTTTAAACATGTTGCCTAAAAAGGACATGCCTAATTTTGTTACATCATCCATTACATTGCCATCATTGTTTTGATCCAAAAGATTTTCTATGAAATTTTGACCTTCTGGAGCATTGCTTTTATTGCTTGTGACAGCTTCGTCTAATAAACTAGACAAGCCATTAGAATTACTACCCAAAGCAGAATTTTGTTTTCCTAAATACCCCATAACTACAGGAGCAGCCATTTTTATAATAGATGAAATAGCAGAAGAATCCATGCCTGTTTGCTGCGACAATGCATTTTCTACAGCACTTGTTTTACCGCCAAGTACGTGGTTTAGTATAGATGATCCCATACCTTCTGCACTTCCTCCTCGTAAAAAGCCAGATAAATTATCTAAAACACCGCCATCATGGTCTTTGGCTAAAGCATTGCTCAATTTTGCTGCTCCTTCTGGTGTAGAAGCGTTTTTGGCTAATGCACTTACCAATACCGGCAAAACGCTGCCCAAAGCAGCTTGAGTGCTTTTCTCATCGCTTCCTATAGATTTGGATATCTGCGACAAGGCATCGCCACCAAATTGGTTCATTAATCCTGATAATAAATCTGACATAATTTTTATTTTTGTTTATTGATTCCTATTTCTCATGAATATACTCACATAGTAAAGCAAGGTAGCCAATGAGCCCAATGCAGAAACCAAGTACGTTCTAGCCGCCCATTTTAGCGCATCTTCAGCACCTTCCTGCTCTTGTTTTGTGGTTATTCCTTTTTCTTCCATCCAAGCAAGTGCTCTATTGCTGGCATCATACTCTACAGGCAATGTAATAAAAGCAAACAAAGTAGTAGTAGCAAACAACAAAATACCTACACCAAGTAATGCAGGAAAAGCTTGAACCATTAAAACACCTGCAAGCAAAATCCACTGCATAAACTTAGAAGTTATGCTCACTACTGGTACCAGTTTAGAACGCATGCTCAGCCAATTGTAGGCAGTTGCGTGTTGTACTGCATGCCCACACTCATGCGCAGCCACTGCTGCTGCCGAAGCATTTGCTTCATTATAAACTACTTCACTTAGGTTTACTGTTTTATCTGCTGGGTTGTAATGATCTGTTAGTTGGCCAGCAACAGAAATTACTCGTACATCTGTAATGCCATGGTCTGCTAACATTTTCTCTGCTATTTCTCTGCCAGTGAGTCCGTTTTGTAACCTTAGTTTGGAATAAAACTCAAATTTTTTCTTTAGCTTATTGCTCACGTACAAACTAATCAGAGTTGCTAAACCTCCAATAATTAAAATGCCAAATTGACCTCCCATAAAACCTAAAATTTTAGTCAATATCCAAAATAATTTTCAAAAGAACATAGTTTTAGATTACTTTTGTTTATGCGAAAAATGAATTCTTTGTTATTTATTGTCTTGGCATTACTTATGATGAGTAGCTGCTTAAAACCTAACCTGAAAACAAGTACCTTAAAAGTAAAAGGGAATTGTGAAATGTGTAAGGCTACAATAGAAAAAAGTGTAAAAATTAAAGGTGTTTACTCAGCAAACTGGAATGTAAAAACCAAAATATTAACCATATCCTATGACTCTACCCTTGTAAACCTTACTGCTATTGCTACTAACATTGCAAATGTAGGTTATGACAATGAATTAGTGAAAGCAAATGATAAAACCTACAACAAACTACATGGCTGTTGCCAATACACCAGGTAGCTCTACCAGAAAAAGCTAAAAACAAGTAATTTAATTTTGTAACGCTATTTTGACCCAAAACAACACGTTAAACTTAGCGTTCCTACAACCTATTATTTGTATAACGTAAGCTCGATTCACTATCCCCACTCTTATTGTAGATTTCACTACAACCTTAATAATCTTTTAAGAACAAACATAAGCATTTACAATGCGTCTTTACTAAACTTCCATTTCTAAATTACCAACCCAACAAACCGCATCACAGATGCTATTAAATATGTAGGTGAAGTTGCAAACTTTACCTAGTAGCGACTACTTTTCTTCAAAGAAAAAAGCTAAAGCCTTTATTTCTACTCTTATTTTCCTTTTGCTCTAAAATCGGAGCCATTTGTTCGGTTAAAAATTTGTTGTGCTGATCACTCATAAAATCAACAATAGGTTTTATTGATTCTTCCTTTCGTGATTCCTTTAAACTTTCAAAATATTCTAGCTTATCTCTTTTATAAACTGTTGAAAGAGGTAGTTTAAAATGTTGTTGGATTAAGTTCATTAGTAGCCTACTAGTTCTGCCGTTTCCATCATAGAATGGATGAATGCTCACCAAATGAAAGTGAGCGGCGTAGGACAGCTCTAAAGCGCTTTCTTTAGTATTCACTTTTATTATGCTCTCATTCAAATCATTACAAAATTTCTTGACCAATACATCTATTTTAGTATGACTAGGAAAAGTTGAAGTTCCAGCAATTACCGAACTTTTCCTGTATTCGCCTTTGGTACAATCCACATGGCCTAAAATAGTTTCAACCACCTTATCGGATGATTTCATCACTTTAGAGTTAATAAACTGTACGAGTTGAGGGGTAATGAACATACTAACTTTTTTTCCTTCAGAACAAACGAAATTTAAAGCATCCTGATGGTCTTTGACCATCAAAATATGTTCTAAAGGTTTCCCTCCAGGTGTTATGTTTTCGTCCAGAAATAATTGCGTTTCTTCCTTAGTCAAAGTTGAACCCTCAACTTGTGTACTGTGAGCCGTAATAGCAAATGAATTGAATTTCTCAAAATTGTAAACTTCATTCAGTTTTAAACTTTCATAAAGTGATATCGTTTTTAAAAGTTCTTTCATTTTTTTCATCTTTATACTTTACTCGTTTAATGAAGCTCTAGCCACCACTAGCGCAAGTCTTCCGTAGGGTAACTTATGATAATTTAAATCTCTCGGTCTCTGACCGTAAGGATAATATAAAGTCAAAAAGCTATTGTTCATACAGCCACTAATATAAATATTTTATATCTAACAACCCTTTTTCTTTTTTACAATACCTCAGGCTTTCACAAAATATTTTTTTATGCATTTCCCTGCCAAAAACATCTACCCAACCTACAACTGTAAAAGTTACGAAATGCGGAATAGCATTCTCTCCTACTTTATACTTTGATGACATGATTTAAAAACAAACATTTTATTTGAGAATCATCTTGCGGTCAGAGAAGTTCGATAGAAAGGTTAATAACTTAGCGAAAACAAAGAATGCAAAAATCCACTCCAGCTGATTATTCTACTTAAATTTATAAAAGAGCTTAACAATGAAAGCCCGATTAAATCAGACTTTTAATCCTCATAAATATCTCCTCTACTACCAAGATTTACAATTTCTACAATAAGTTGTGTATCAAAAATATCGTAGATAATACGGTAAGTGCCTACACGTATGCGATAGCCATCTCTACCAGTTAGCTTTTTATGTCCGTGAGGGCGTGGGTTTTCGGCAAGGCTGTCAATGGCTTCAATAATGTTGGTGTAATACGGGTCATTAATTTTGGCAAGAGCTTTAATAGCTTTTTTCTTGTATTGCAGTTCGTACATTATTTGCCTAATTTTTTACGTTCCGCTTCTATCATAGCCATTGCCTTACTTTTAATAATAGCTGGCTCTTTATCGTTTTTACTTTCGTCATACAAACGAATATCTTCCAACTCTTCGAGTTCTTCTATAAGTATTTTGAACTCTTTTATTGGTAGAACAGCAGATATTTTTTTGCCAGCATTGTCAGTAATATACTGTGGGTGTATTGCTATCATAATCTTTTTATTTAGCTGGTTGAATATTTTGTTCAAAAAAGGTTTGAAATTTATTTTTAGTGAGCATTCCATCTATAATACGATAGACTGCATGTTGGTCTTCTTCGTCTAGTTGCGAAATCAACTTTACTTTTTCGTTTGCTGTTTTATCCTCTACTTTTATGGATGATAAGGTTTTAACATCTTCAAAATGAATGACTTCATCTACGGTCATTCCAAAAAAATGGGCTACTTTATCTAAAGCCTCTACGGAAATATCACGTTGTCCGCTTTCAATTTTAGAATAATTAGAAGCTTGCATTTCGGCAATTGAAGCCACTTCTTTTTGCATCAAGCCTTTTTGCTCCCTAATTGTCTTTATATTTTTACCTACGCTTACCATATCAATAGCTTATTTGTAATTATAACGAAAAATTAGTCAAAATGGAAAAATAAATCAATAAAAATATAGATATGGAAAATTATACTTTCCAAATTGATATTTATCATTTACTTTTTTGCTTATCAAAATAAAAAAATCTCCCACTAGCTCAAGTCTTCCGTAGGGTGACTTGTGCTGATTTAAATCTCTCTGTCTCTGACCGTAAGGATAATATAAAGTCAAAAAGCTATTGTTCATACAGCTACTCATATAAATATTTTATATCTAAAATCCCTTTTTCTTTTTTACAATACCTTAGGCTTTCACAAAATATTTCTTTATACATTTCCCTGCTAAAAACATCTACCCAACCTACCACTGTAAATGTTACGAAATGCGGAATAGCATCCTCTCCTACTTTATACTTTGATGACATGGTTTAAAAATAAACATTTTAT
>JAYVIQ010000214.1:0-6708 GCA_043770215.1 Cytophagales bacterium
TTTTAGCTTATTTCCTTTAAAATCTTTGCATCAAAAATTGAAAATAGCAGAGTAAAATATTGAATTACAGAATAATACACGTTTTTCAGTAAGCCCTAATTAGAGCTTTAAAGAAAGTACCACATTTTGTAGAACTTATGTATATTGGTGGAGAACAATCTATTTTTAAACCTAAAATGGGGATAATAGATAGTAAACTGCCATACGTATCATAGTTAAGATTTACTTAAGGTTTTCATATTCAACCAAAAAAATGGAAAATATCGATTTTGGCATTAAATTTCATCGTATTTACCACTTAACCATGAAAATGAATTATCAAAATTACACGATAATTAATCTATATCTAAACTATTACTTTTTAAGATAAAAATAACATTGGTACATATTTTTTCTTAAATTATCATTTTAAAAAAAATGAAGATAAAAGCCTCGCTATTTTTTTACACTCATCAGGCATTTTTTCTCAAAATACAGAGTATAAAAAGACAAACTTCAATTTTTGGGCAGGCAATTTTTGTCTTTCTAGCAACGCATTGTTTGCAATAGGTTTTCCTATTAATGATTCGTCTCTTATAGAAAGATCTGTTTGATATGGTTTAGCTCCTACTTTAGAGTATGCAGTGGCAACGAATTGGTTTTTGGGCTTAGATTTTCCATACAAAAGACAGAATTATTTTACCTTCCTGTCTACACAAGAAACTAATGAGTTTGTAGATTGTATAGTAAATACAAAATTTTATTTTATGACGTCTAAAATAAAAACTCACTTTATGGAACTAATGTACCTTGGTGGCAAGTGTGCTTATTATAAACAAAACATGGCTTTACTTGGCTCTAAGTTGCCTTACACCTCTAAGCTTAGATTTGCCTATGGTTTTGATTTACAAACAAAAAAGATAGAAAACATAAGTCTTAGTGTAAAAGTACATTACACCAAAATTTTAAATAAAAAATCATATCATACTGCCGATACTAATTTCAACATAGCTTTAAACTATTATTTTTTAAAAATAAATTTTATACATGCATACACTAGCAATGTGGCAAGAAATAGGTCTAGATTTACCAAAAGTACATTTTGAGTTTCAAATAATATACTCTTTTCACCTCGCTTTACTATCCTTGACACTACAAATCAGCAGATTATTAGATTTGGGCTAGCGCCCACTTTAGATTATGCTGTAAGAAATAATTGGTATATAGGAGCTGGAAACCCTTTCTTTATTTATGAAAATAATTCATGATTTTAAAATCTTTAAACAGACGAAGTACTTAAAATCATCATTTTCAGCTATAAATAATTGTTAAGCGTACCTTTTGGTTAAAGATTTTTCTTTTAATATTCAAAATATGAACTTAAATTGCCCTAACTTCTAAAAAACAAAAACAAAAATTACCCGTACTAATAACAATGTAATTTTGAAAATAAAACATTTGAAAAAAATACTAAGCCTTTTTCTTTTTGTAGTTAGTTTATCTGCTTTTGGACAAATTAAAATTGATAGCGTCACTACAGATTCTATAAGTTGCGCCTATGATTCTTCTGGCTGTGTAACAGTTTATGTATCTGGATTCACAGATTCGTACAACATAAGCATTAATTCATCTACAATAATTTCTAAGACAAATGTTACCACCAAAAAAATTAGTTTTTGTGGTTTAGCCCCTGGTTTTGCAGGCGTAAGTGTGAGATCTAAAGATGGAAAAGAAGGAGATTTTAGTTTTGTGATTATAAAACCTACACTTTTGTTAGACGTAACACACAAAGAAGACTCTGTAAAATGCTATGGAGACGTATCTGGTGGTATAGAACTAACAGTAAAAAGTGGAGTTGGACCTTTTGATATAGAATGGAATACTGGAAAAAAACAAACGCTAACAACACCTGGAAAAGCAACTTACACTGATCTAACAACTGGAACATATTTCTATACTGTCACAGATTCCACTTCAGGCTGTTATCAAAAAGACACCATTACATTTATTGCTTTAGATTCTATTGTACCAAACTTTATTGTAAATTCTGCTTGTGTTGGTAGACCAATCACTTTTACAAATACTACTTTTAAGAAAAGTACTTTAGCCACAACTTACACTTGGGGGTTTAATTCAGGAATACCTACCTCCGCAACTACTTTTGGACCACATAATGTAACTTATTTTTCTGCTGGTACTAAAACAGTTTCTTTAAAAATCTCCAATGCTTTTTGTAATGTAAGCCTTGACTCAACCATAAATTTACAAGCTCCTCCGCAAATTTTAACCATAAAAGACACTACCATTTGTATTGGCGATACGGTTAATTTAAACGCCTCTGGAGGTCTTTCCTATACTTGGACACCAAATACTAGCCTCTCTAGTGCCATAATTGCAAACCCAAAAGCGTTCCCTAATGTTACCACCAAATACATAGTTGCTGGTTTGGATTCAGATGCTTGTGTAGGAAGAGATACCGTAACAATAACCGTGAATACAATACCAACAATCACAGCTTCTAACGACACCTCTTTGTGCCTAGGTTCCAGTGCTAACCTAAAAGCCTCTGGGGCTATAAGTTATACATGGAGCCCTAGTTTAGATTTAAATACAACTTCTGGATCAAGTGTAATAGCAACCCCTAAAGTAACTACAAAATATTACGTTACAGGAAAAAATACTGTTGGGTGTTCTGCAAAAGATAGTGTATTAATTTCATTAAAAAATTCTTTACCTATTTCTTTAAGTAATGACACTACCATTTGCCTTGGAGATACTGCAACACTAAAGGCAATAGGAGCAAACACATACGTTTGGTCACCAGCTAACTCTATTAATTCAACAACTAATTCTACCACAAAAGCTTTCCCAAAAGTAACCACAATGTATAAAGTTGTAGGTACCTCTACAGATGGCTGCGTATCAAAAGATAGTGTATTAGTAACTGTTTCTGAAAAACCAATAGCAACCCTAACAGATTCTGAAACTATTTGCCCAGGTGATTCAGTCCAATTAATAGCTGGTGGGGGCGCAAGTTATAGCTGGAACAATGCCGCTAATTTGTCTAATGCATTTATATCCAACCCTTTTGCTAAGCCTACTGCTACCACCACTTACACGGTTACCGTTTCTAACGGAACATGTACTGATAAAAAATCTGTTGTAATTACAGTTCTAAGCAAAAACATTACAACAATAAGCAAAGACACTACAATATGTTCTGGAGCCAAAGTAAATTTATTGGCAACTGGTGGAACCGCTTATTCATGGGCTCCCGTAAGTAGCCTAGACAATCCCAACATTCAAAACCCAATAGCTTCACCTACAGTTTCTACTGAATATATTGTACAAATAAGTTTTAAGGGTAGCTGTTTTGTCCTAGACACAGTAAGTGTAACTGTCAATGAAAGCCCAAACCCTTTAACAATTGGAGACACATCGATTTGTGAAGGGGATACACTAGATTTATTTACCTCTGGAGGGCTTGAATATACCTGGACTCCAAATTTGCGATTGAATAACAATAAATTAGTCAATCCTAGTGCATTTCCGTTGACAAACACCCAATACTTTGTCTTAATTGACAATAAAAATGGATGTATAAAAAAAGACACTGTGGATGTAAAAGTAAATCCTAAAGTTACTGCAAATTTGTTTTCTGACAAGGATACAATTTGTTTTTTAGATACTGTAAAGTTAACAGCAAGTGGTGGAATCACTTTTAATTGGTTGCCCTCAGCATCTATACTAACACCTGGAAGTTCTATTACCAAAGCTGTTCCGTTGGTCAATACTAAATATATTGTAGAAGTAACTGGAGTTGGAAGTTGCAAAGATACGGCTAGCAAAACAATAGTAGTACTTACCCCGCCTTCCCTTGCAACCAGTAAAGACACACTAATATGTAGTGGAGATACCGTTCAGATTTTCGCCAATGGAGGTACAACCTACCAATGGATTCCAACAACCAAAATTTCTAACCCTTTTGTTTCAAACCCAAAAGTTTACCCCCTTTTTGATACTTACTATGTTGTAAAATCTTCTACGGGAGGTAAATGTCCTGCGGTAGATACCGTTTTTGTACAAGTACGTCCAAGACCTAACTTAAGCGTTTTTAATGACACAACCATTTGTTTAGGCAAAAGTTTAGCTTTGGAATTCAATACACCAGGCACGTATTTGTGGTCTCCTGCAATAGAATCTAATGTTGCAAATACACAAAAACCGATTTTCTCACCAACAACAAAAAGAAGTTACTTTTTAAACTTTCAAGATGCAAGTGGCTGTGTAGTAAAAGATACAATAAACATCAATGTTTCTAATTTTTTACCTGTGAGTATTTTAGGAGACACCACCGTTTGTTTTGATTCTCCGGTAGCATTAAGCACCAATGTACTTGCTGCTAAATATACTTGGGAGGTAAATGGTGTATTTAGCTCAAAAACTCCTACTTTGACTATTCCAAAAGCAAAAAAAACACAGAAAATAGCTCTAAGCGTTGAAAATGTAGCGGGCTGCAAAAGTACAGATTCTGTTCTTTTAAAAGTGTTTAATTTCCCTACATTGCCAGCTATTGTAGATACAGTAATTTGTAATAAAGATACTATAAAGCTTAGTTTACCAACAATTTACTCTTACAATTGGTCTCCAGCCTTAGAAATGTCTGGTGCTACAAGCAATACTCCAAAATTCTACCCATCATTTACAAGGCAATACATTGTAACTGTTTCTGATAATATAGAGTGTTCTAAACAAGACACTATGGTTGTAACCACAAATGCGTATCCAAACAAGTTTCTAAAACCTATAGAAAATATTTGTATGGGAAATGATCTAATTATAAATGCACCTATTGGACAAACATATACATCAACAAGTATAAACCAAGTACAAACAACAGCTACAAAATTTATTTTAAAAACACAGGCAAACCAAGACCTGATTATTAAAATAACCTCTGCACAAGGATGTGTAACAAATGATACTTCAAAAATAAAAGTTAATGCATTACCTGTAATAAACCTTGCTAATAGTCTTACAATCTGTTCTAAGGGTGTAGATACCATTTCTGCTCAATCTCCAACCGCCATCTCTTATAGCTGGACACCTACAACAGGTTTAAAAACACCAAGTTCAGCCAAAACAGCTGTAATCAAAACCACAGTAAACAAATATTTTGTAGAAGTTGTAGATGCAAATTTGTGCAAAAACAAAGACTCGGTTATGGTTAGTATTATTCCTTCGCCAAATGTAGAAGCTAGTAAAGATACAGCAATTTGTCAGGGAAGTAAAGCCCTATTAAATGCACGTGGAGCCACCACATATGCTTGGTTTCCGTCTGCTCAGCTGACAAATTCAACAGGTACAACTACTACTTTGTCAAGCGACACAAGTATAAGTATTTTTGTTGTTGGCACGCAAGGTTTCTGTAAAGATACGGCAAAAATAAATGTAACAATAAGAACCTTACCCAAGGGTAATTTAGCAATAGATGACTCCACTCTGTGTGCAGGCAACACCGCTAACTTAATAGCAAACTTAAGTACAAATACCTCAAATGCGCTAGGGTCCTATTCTTTTGATAATGGACTAACTTTTGGAGCCACAAACACCAAACAATATAAGCCTACAAAAGATACTACAGTATTCATTGTTTTTAGAGATGCAGATTTTTGTTTATCAAAACCAATCTCACAAAAAATAGTTGCATTTAAAGCATTAAAAGCAGAAATAGACACCATCAATTTCCCTGAATGTACAGGACCTTTGGGTGCTTTTAAAGCGTTTAATTTTACTGGGGGAACCAAGGCATTCACATATAGTTTTAATGGATCAATCCCAACGATTATTACCAAAGACACATTGGTTTTTAACAATCTGACTCAAGGATTATACAATTTATTTATAGAAGATGTGAATAATTGCAGCGTAAACTATCCTATAAATTTCCTAAGCTCAATTAAGTTCGATACAAGCACAAAAAACATAAGTTGTTTTGGAGATAATGATGGTTTTATAAAACTATTTAACGTAAGCGGTGGGGTATCTCCATATACTTTTGGACTAAACCAAAACACCAACCTAACCCAAAAAGCAGATTTTTTGAATTTGAACGCAAAGAATCATACTGTATTTATACAAGATGCATCAGGTTGTAAGCTTCAGGCTAATTTTAGCATAAAAGAGCCTTTGAAATTAAAAGCATCGCAAACATTGAAAAAAGATGTAACCTGTTCTGGTTTGAAGGACGGAGAGGCAGGTATAACCGTTTCTGGAGGCAATCCACTTTACACACTTACAGGCTTTGGGAAAATTATTTCTGGAAACTCGAACTTTTTTTATACTGGATTATCAAGCAAAACCTACCAAACTTTTGTTTCAGACAGTAAGGGGTGCAAAGATACAGTAGATATTACACTTTCTGAAAAAGAAGATTTTACTTCAAATGTTTTACAAAATAGTTTTGATTGTATCAATGGACAACTTAGCGCTGTGATAGATACCACTTTTGGCGGTAGTGGAAACGTAGTTTACAGTTTAGATTTTGGAAATACATTTATTAATAGACCAGCCACAGATCTACAATTAAAAAATATAAATGCTGGTGTATACTCTCTAATTTCTAAAGATGTAATTTTAGGATGTTTAGATACTATTTCTTTTACAATAAAAGCTACTAATGGTCTAATAGTAGACTCTGTAAAAATTATCTCTACGGCCCCTTCATGT
>JAYVIQ010000215.1:0-4850 GCA_043770215.1 Cytophagales bacterium
GGAACATTCTCTCACAGACATGCGGTACTTACAGATTGTGAAACGAATGAGAAATACAATTCATTAAGCAATTTAAACCCTGACAACAAATTTAAAGTCTATAACTCTCATTTGTCTGAGTATGGAGTATTAGGTTTTGAATTTGGGTACGGCTGGGGTCATCCAAAGACAATGGCCATTTGGGAAGCTCAATTTGGCGATTTTGCCAATGGAGCTCAAATTATGATAGATCAGTTTATTCTTTCTGGAGAAACCAAATGGTCTACACAAAATGGTTTGGTTATGCTTCTTCCTAACGGACAAGAGGGGCAAGGTCCTGAGCATTCATCTGCAAGATTAGAACGTTTTTTACAGCAGTGTGCAGATTATAACGCAACAGTTTGTAACATTACTACACCTGCTAATATTTTCCATGTACTAAGAAGACAAATGACATGGGAATTTAGAAAACCATTGGTAATTATGTCTCCTAAATCTTTGTTGAGACATCCGTTGGTAATTTCTAAATTAGATGAATTTATAAAAGGTTCTTTCCAAGAAATCTTAGATGATGCTGATGCTAACAAAACAAAAGTTACAAGATTATTGCTTTGTTCTGGTAAAGTATATTATGAATTGCTTGAAGAGCAAAGAAGAGGTAAGCACGAGTTTACAGCCATCATTAGATTAGAACAATTGTTTCCAATGTGCCATGAACAATTGGATGCAATCATTAAAAAGTACACTGGGGCAAAAGAAATTCTTTGGGTTCAAGAAGAACCAGGTAATGCTGGTGCTTGGGGATATATTCTTAAAACATTATACAAAAAAATACCTCACTTAGATGTAATAGCAAAAGAAGATTCATCTTCTCCAGCTGTTGGCTACATGGGAGTACACAAACAGAAACAAGCAGACGTAATAGAAAGAGCATTTAAAAAATAACATTTTGCAATTAGACGTTAAGCCTTTAGACACAAGAAATACATACTAAGTCTAAAAGCTATATATCAAGAGTTCAAAGCTAAATAAAAAAAATATGGCAACTGAAATTAAAATACCCTCGGTAGGAGAATCGATAACAGAAGTAACTATCTCATCTTGGTTAAAAAAAGACGGAGACTTTGTGGAAAGAGATGAAATATTGGCTGAGTTGGAAACCGACAAAGCAACACAAGAATTTCCTGCAGAAGTTAGTGGTATATTATCTATAAAAGTTCAAGCTGGTGAAACGGTAGGTATAGGTGCTGTAATTGCAACCATAGAGGCTGGAAGCGCACAAGCTAAACCATCAAATGAAGCTGTACCAGTTTCTGTAGAAGTAGCCGCAGAACCTACAAAAACAGGCGTTGTAAAAGACCAAATTGTACCCCAAGTAGGAGAGTCTATAACTGAAGTAACCCTTTCTGGTTGGTTAAAAGCAGATGGAGATTTTGTAAGTTTAGATGAGGAAATTGCAGAATTAGAGTCAGATAAGGCAACTTTTGAGTTCCCTGCAGAAGCCAAAGGTATTTTAAGACATGTTGCAAAAATAGGAGATACCATACCAATAGGTGGTATAATTGCAAAGATAGAAGTTATGGAAGGTGGCTCAGCACCTATAAAATCTGCAAATGTATCTGTTTCAGTAGCTCCAAATCCTATGCCTGTGGCAGGAAATTCTTATGCTTCTGGTCATCCATCTCCAGTAGCTGCAAAAGTATTGGCAGAAAAAGGCATTGATGCTAGCTCTGTAACAGGAACAGGAATAGGAGGCAGAATTACTAAAGAAGATGCATTATTGGCTCAAAAAACTACTCCAGTTGCATCTACAGAAACTCAAGCAAGCGCTTCTACAAACGTATATGGTTCTAGAAACCAAGAACGTAAAAAAATGACTGGCATGCGTAAAGCTATTGCTAGAAGATTGGTGGCAGTAAAAAATGAAACTGCTATGTTGACTACTTTTAATGAAGTAGACATGAAACCAATCATGGACTTAAGGGCCAAATACAAAGATTCATTTAAAGACAAAAACAGTGTTGGTCTTGGCTTTATGTCATTTTTCTTAAAAGCATCTGCTGTTGCTCTCAAAGAGTTTCCGGCTGTAAATGCATTTTTAGATGGCGATGAGTTGGTTTTTAATGATTTTGCTGATATTTCTATTGCTGTTTCTACGCCTAAAGGTTTGGTAGTGCCCGTGATTAGAAATGCAGAAGATATGTCTTTTGCCCAATTAGAAAAAGAAGTTGTAAGGTTGGCAATTAAGGGTAGAGATGGTAAACTATCTATTCCAGATATGGAAGGAGGTACATTTACAATTACCAATGGAGGAACATTTGGATCTATGCTTAGTACACCAATCATTAATGCACCACAAAGTGCTATTTTAGGAATGCACAATATTGTAGAACGTCCGGTTGCAATTGCAGGTCAGGTAGTTATACGCCCTATCATGTATTTAGCGTTGTCTTATGACCATAGAGTAATAGACGGAAAAGAATCTGTAAGTTTCTTAGTAAGAATAAAACAATTGTTGGAAGATCCTGCAAGGTTGTTGTTAGAGATATAAAATAAATAGTTTTGATTATAGTATTTAGCTTCAGCTTTTTTAAGCTCTGCTAATTCCTAAAAGCTAATTGCCAAAAGCCAATTGCTAAAAGCTAACTTAAAATACTTAAAAATGAAATACGACGTAACAGTAATAGGTTCAGGGCCTGGTGGATATGTAGCAGCTATTCGTTGTGCGCAATTAGGTCTTAAAACAGCTTTGATAGAGAAATATGCAACCTTAGGTGGTACATGTTTAAATGTAGGATGTATTCCTTCAAAAGCGTTGTTAGATTCTTCAGAGCATTTTCACAATGCCATGCATACTTTTGCTACCCACGGTATAAAAATAAATACGCCAGAGGTAGACATGAAACAAATGATCCAAAGAAAAAACGAAGTGGTAAGCCAAACCACTGCCGGTATAGATTATTTGATGAAGAAAAATAAAATAGATGTGTTGAGAGGTATGGGTTCGTTTAAATCGAAAAACGAAATCAACATTACCAATGAAGGCATTACAACTACAATAGAAACAGATAAAACAATCATTGCAACAGGCTCTAAACCTTTGATTTTGCCTTTCATGAATTTTGATGGCGAAAGAATTATCTCTTCTACTGAAGCATTAAACCTAAAAGAAGTTCCTAAAACCATGATTGTAATTGGTGGCGGAGTTATAGGGTTGGAAATGGGTTCTGTTTATGCAAGGTTAGGTGCAAAAGTTCAAGTGGTTGAATTTGCAGATAACATTATTCCTACCATGGATTTATCTTTGGGTAAGGAAATGCAAAAAATATTGAAAAAAGAAGGATTTGAGTTTTTCTTAGGTCATAAAGTAACAGAAATTAAAAATACTGGGAAATCTGTAAGTGTAACGGCTACAAATAAAGCAGGAGAAACAGTTAAATTTGATGGGGAATATTGTTTGGTATCCATTGGAAGAAAACCTTATACAGAAGGACTAGGACTTGAAAACGTTGGTGTAAAACTAGACGAGAGAGGTAAGATTGAAGTAGATGGTCACTTACAAACCACTGTTTCTGGAATTTATGCCATAGGTGATGTAGTAAAAGGAGCTATGCTAGCACACAAAGCTGAGGAAGAGGGCGTTTTGGTAGCCGAACAATTGGCAGGTCAAAAACCACATATAAATTACAATCTTATACCAGGTGTAGTATATACTTGGCCAGAGATAGCTTCTGTTGGCGAAACAGAAGAACAATTAAAATCAAGAGACCAAAAATACAAATCAGGTTCTTTTCCTTTTAAAGCATCTGGTAGAGCTAGAGCAAGTATGGATACAGATGGATTTGTAAAAGTATTGGCAGATGCTACAACGGATGAAATTTTAGGTGTACACATCATTGGACCTAGAGCTGCAGATATGATTGCAGAAGCAGTTGTAGCTATGGAGTATAGGGCTTCTGCAGAAGATATTTCTAGAATGTCACATGCCCACCCAACATTTACAGAAGCATTGAAAGAAGCGTGTTTGGCAGCAACAGCCAATAGAGCTTTACATGTTTAATATATAGTTAATAGTAAATTCAACGTTTTTTATTTTGGCAGCTCAAAATTTTGAGCTGCCATTTTTTTTGTAACATAGTTATAAGTACGCTTAAAGGTTCAAAAAAAATGTAAAATAATTTAAACAAAAAGTAAAGTGAAAAAACAAATGCAAATGTGTGGAGCAATAGCGATTTAGGGACTCGCTCTTTTCTCCTGAGAAAGGAAAAATGATGTGTCTTCTGTTTTAGAATCTGAAACAATAAAATTCAATGTAGACAACTCAAGGGCATCTACAAAAGCATCAATAAAACGAACAGGATTTTATTTGTTAATAGGTTCTTCAAGTAAGGTCAAACGGGTTTGGTATCTATCTTTAGGTAGTAAATAAGCCATATTTGAAACTTTTATTTAATTAGAAAATACAGAAATTTAAGCTTTTTTGAAAGTATTTTATTATCTATATTACATAAAGTTTGTGAGTTTTTTTACGGACTGACGTTACAAGCAAGCCTAAAAGACGACAGTGCTAAACATGAACAGACAGAATAACGACATAAAAGCCAACCGCACATTTAGCACATTTGGTTTTGCCCGATACAAAAGCCGACCCTTCGCAAAACCAAAAGAGCCATTTTTTGCCAACGCACCGATAATAATCCGTATTTTAACGACCTAAGAATTTAAACATATATGTCAACAAAGTTTTTTACTAATAGCGAAGAGAACACCTTAATCAAAAAGTTTGAAGGAGTTTTCACATACAATCCCAACATACAATACTTTGACGCATTAGTAGGCTACTTTCGGGCATCAGGCTATTTCCGCATCAG
>JAYVIQ010000216.1:0-18617 GCA_043770215.1 Cytophagales bacterium
ATTCATTACAAAAGGGCCTTGTGACACCAAAGGCTCTTTTAAAACTTGTGAGTGACCAAAAATAACTATACTATTTGTTTTGGCTTCAATCAAAACCTCTTCTAAATCATTATTGAACTCTATTAGATTCATTTTTTTGGCAGTAGTTCCATTAACTTTTACTTCCCCTTTAAGCACATAAAACAAAATAGTTCTTTCATTGCTAACTCTAGTTATTAATCTTGAGTTTTCTAACATATACATAGTATATAAATGAACACCCATATTCGTTTCAAAAGCACCTTTGGTACCTTTCCAATCGCCTGAAAGTACTTTTATTTCTGTTCCATTTTCCTGGTAAGATGGCAACTCATTGGCCTGAAAATTAGTATAAAAGGGTGCGCTCATTTTATCTTTTGCGCGCATATTAAGCCACAGCTGAACAATTTCTAAATCTCCGCCCACTTGCTTAAATGCTTCTGAACTTTGTTCAGCATGAATAATACCTCTGCCAGCAGACATGAATTGTACACCGCCTGGATAAATAACAGTTTCATTCTTATTAGAGTCTTTGTGCATTACATCGCCATCAAAAACAAAAGTAACCGTTTCCATACCTCTATGCGGATGCGGACCAAAAGGCAACCCTTTGTTGTAAGGTTCATAAAACTGGTGCCCATGGTGGTTTAAAAGTAAAAATGGATTTAAATCAGATAAAGATGGATTTGGTAAAGGTGTATAGGTAAGCAAATTTGCTATTTTATACTGAAGCGCTTTATGTACTTTCTTTACTGTTCTCATAAACTAAACTAATTAAACAAATATAACTTTTTGAATCTCATTTTCTTATATATAAATTCAAAAAAAGTTTTTATTAACTTAGCATATGATTTCATTAGAGCAAGCTTTTATACATTTAGCAGAAAATAAAATACCTACAAATACAGAGTTTGTACCACTAGATAGCTGCCTGAATCGCATTTTAGCATGTGATATTACCACAGATAGAGATTACCCACCATTTTATAGAGCTGCAATGGATGGTTTTGCTGTAAATTCAGAATGGTATAATGCATTAGAACAAAAACGAATGCCAAATCAGGGTTTATGCCTAGCTGGGAAAGAATATTTAAAAAAAATAGATTTAAGCAAATGCTTGAAAATAACTACTGGTGCTGCTGTACCTAATGGATTAGATGCTATTGTAAGAGTAGAAGATTCTGAAGCAGATTGCGACATGGTTACTTTTAGAGGAATTAAAAAAATAGATGCCTGGACAAACATCTCTAAACTAGGAGAAGATATACTAAAAAACAGAGTTATTCTTTCTAAAGGGACCTCATTAAACCCTCAAAACATACAGGCATTAGCCACCATAGGTTTAGAGCAGGTTTCGGTAGCAGGTTTGCCAAAAATAGGAATAATAACTACCGGAGACGAAGTAAGACAACTAGGCGAAGATTTAAAGGAATATCAAATAAGAAATAGTAATTTATGGTCAATAAAAAGTAGCCTAGCAAACTTAGGTTACAACACCAATTTTGAAGCACATTGTATAGATGATCAGAAAATAATATCTGATACCATAAAAAAGGCACTTGAAAAATGCGATGTACTGCTTTTGTGTGGAGGTGTAAGTATGGGAGTTGCTGATTATGTTCCTAAATGTTTAACCGAAAATGGCATAAAAGAAATTTTCCATAAAGTGGCCATAAAACCAGGTAAACCGTTATGGTTTGGGAAAAATGAACAAAAAGCGGTTTTTGGCTTACCCGGAAATCCACTAAGTACTTTTTTAGACTTGCATATTTTTGCACTAAATTATTTAAAGCAATTACAAGGAGGTAACCCCGTTGAATTTGTTAAAGCTATACTAGGTAATGATCAAAAAATAGCCTCTATAGATAGATTTATACCTTTTTATTTTGAAAATGGTGAAGCCATAAGCAAGACATTTAATGGTAGCGGAGATATTACTGCATTAACTAACACAAATGGGTTTTTATTCTTAGATAAAGATGTGGAATACAAAAAAAAGGATAGCGTAAAATGCCTAATTTTCTAATTCAAATACTAAACATTTAAAAAAAAACTGTATTCTCGTTAAGAATAACTGTTATAAAAGCATAAAAACCAGTTTTGAAAACGGGTATAAATTTTAAAAAAAAAACTAAAAAAATTACACCACTAATTTGTGGTTTAAAAAAAGAAGTGAAAAAAATGTACTTATGGGTAAAACCATAATAGAGTAGTTTGAACCAATTGAAAAAAGTGTGATAAATGACTTAGACCTAATTTGAATAGCCCTAATCTCTAGTAGTAAAGGTTGGAGAGACAGTCTACCAGCTTACCAGCTAAACCAGAAGGAGAATAGTTTATTTATGACTTTAAATTTAAGAGCCATTAGTTTTACTTCTATGGCTCTTTTACTTTTAAAAGTTTAATCTAAGCGTTGAAAATTAATCAATTCTTATGTTTGGTAATAGACGCATTAGATTTTTACAAAAATATATAAATATTAAGCAACGTTTTTTTACATTTGACTAAAGATAAGAACACCAAAATGGCAAAAATAGGCGTATTTGATAGTGGAATTGGCGGATTAACACTTGCTGCAGAAATAAAAAAAGAACTGTCTTTGCATTCTATTATCTATTTTGGAGATACGGCACACTTTCCATATGGCGAAAAAAGTACAACTTCCATACAATCTTACGCAATTAAAATTTGCAATCTACTACTAGAGCAAGGTTGTGAAATAATCTTGATTGCCTGCAACAGCGCAAGCGCCTCTAGTTATGAATTAGTAAAAGAATATGTTGGAAAACGTGCAAAAGTATTTAATGTAATAGATTCTGTTGTTGATTATGTTTGCAAACAATACAATCAAGAACAAATAGGTTTAATTGGCACAAAAAGGACTGTAGACAGCAACATTTACGCTGAACGCATTGCAAAAGGAAATAATAGTATCCAACTACATTCTTTAGCCACTCCACTTTTGGCTCCCATGATTGAGGAAGGTTTTTTTAACAAAAGCATTTCAAACAGCATTATAGCAGAATATTTATCTACTCAATCGTTCAAAAAAATAGCTGCAATAATTCTTGGCTGCACTCATTACCCACTTATTAAAGAAGATATAGCACTATTTTTTAATCACAAAGTTGAGGTCATAGATAGTCCAAATATAGTTGTAAAAAAAATTGCTGCTTACATAGCTGACAATAATATTTCAAATGAAATAATAGTTGATCACAAGTTTTATGTATCAGATTATACAAGCTCTTTTAATAATTCTACTCAATTATTTTTTGGTCAAAAAATAAATTTATTAGAGTATAAGTTGTGGGAGTAATTTAAAAATGTATATTAGATTTGATTTTTTGCAACAAATACTTTTGTATGTTTGGTGCACATTTGTAGCAATGACAAGTATATACTGGTTTGTGTGCTACACCTATTTATCTAGCCATAAAAACTTTCTTTCTCACGCACAAGATATTTTTCAAAATTCTTATTTGGTGAAAGATTTACAAAAAAACTTTTTAACCTCAGAAAGTTATTCATTTTCAAATTCATATTTGGCATATCTAATTGCCCTTTTCTCTCTTTTTTTTATAAGTTTGTTAGTTATTTTAAGGAAGGCAAACAAAGAATTTAATCCTGAAACAGAAAAAGAAACTAGCTTTTATACCAAAAAACAAAAAACAAATATCTTTATGTTTTTTTGCCTTTGGTTGTTGTTTAAGCATTATTCAATAAACTTCTTACCCTTACATATAGATGAAGTTTTTGATTTTCAATTTTTTAGCAAGTCTAATTTTATAACTAGACATAGTTATCAATTTTGTGATGGAAAACAATGGTATAACAACCATGTACTGTACTCAGATCTTTCAGCATTTCTGTACATTATTGGACTACCCATAAACTATGCAATGAGACTACCTTCAGTATTAGGGGAGTTTTTTGTCCTTGTTAGTATAGTGCATTTCATAAGATTTAAAAAAAATATTTATCTTTTTTTTGTTTTATGTATAATTGTAAGTTCTTTCTGGTTAGCCATTTATAGTTTAGAGGCCCGTTCATATTATTTGTTAGGAACATGCAGTTTATGTAGTTTTTTTATTTTAAATAAAATGTATGCACAGCCTTACACATCTGGTTTTTATTCTTTGATTTTATTAAATAGTTTTGGATTCGCTTTATGTAAACTTTACATTTTACCATTTTTTGGAATAATTATGTATTTTGTACTTGGCAATCCCTCATCAAAAAACTTAAAATGGTTTTTTGAAATGATACTTGGTACTACCCTGCTTACCTTGCTTTTTTACTTCCCTGTTTTTTTACTAGGTGGCATTAAAAGCATTTATAATACAAGTACAAACAGAAGTTTTCTTGAAGAGATGATGCTTTTTCCAGATTTTTTAGAAATTATTAGCGTTATTACAAATTTAAATTCAAAATCTTATCTATTACTGCTCCTAATTCCGGCTTGTTTTATTGTAAGAAATAGGCTTAGTATAAGCATTAAACAATTACTTTATTTCAATATAACTCAATTAATGGCACTTATCATTTTTACATTAATTTTAGGTACCTTTTTGCCCTCAAGATTATTTATTTACTTAAACCTAAGTTTCTCACTTTTCTTGGCATTTTTTTGCATAGAAATAGCCCAAAAAACAAAATTTCCTTTCTTTTTATTGACTATAATTTATACCCTTTTACTTGTAAATAGTCTGTACAATTTGTGTTATGGGTGGATTATAAATTATCCTAAAAATATATTAGACACCTCATATTATAGTCAAATAAACCAATGTTTAGATGAAGTAGAAAAAGAAAATCCCAAAGATATTTTCATACCTAGCACAGAACATTTTCTAGGATTTAATGCTTTAACAAAACTTTCATCTGATATAAAAATAAATATGTCTGATGAGTTTAAAGGTGAAGAATTATATTTTTCTAAAACAATAATAAACAAAAAAAATTATTATTTATTCTCAAAAAATAAAGCACTAGACATCTATATTTTTAAGAAAAAACCTTTCTAAAATTATGGGAGTAGTGTTGTTTAAACTATTTATAAAATAATTTAAACGTATTATTTTTAGAATCTATATAATGTAAAATAACTTCAGTACGCCTATTTAAGCTTTTAGAATCTTCTGTATTTTCTCTTTTTATAGGATATTTAGATCCGTATCCAGTAGAAATCATACGTTTTGGATCTATACCTTTTTTAATAAGATATTCTTTTACGGCATTAGATCTTGCTTGAGAAAGTGTTTTATTTTGCCCCTCTAACCCCCCTAATTCAGTATGTCCTGCAATTTCTATTGCAAGTTTGGGATGGTCTACTAAAAGCACGTAAAATTTATCTAGTTCTTTGTAAGACTCTACTCTAATCTCAGATAAGTTTTTATCAAACAAAACGCTAGATAATCTATACTTGGCTCCATCTTCAAATGTAGAAAGCTTTAATAATACATTCAAAGGATTTATTTCGCCACTTGCCACTATTATTGTGTCTAAATGCTCTGTAACATCACCCTTAAACAAAAATTTATAATTACTTCCATTTAAAATAGGTATTTCTAACTCCCCTTTTTCATTGGTTTCAAAAACAAACTCTTCTTTAGAGTTATCATCTATAATTTTTAAAGGCATTTTAATTGGACTCTCTAAACTATCCTTGGTTACTACTTTTAATTTAAGTGTGCCTTTTTCATCACCTTTATAATTGTAATCTACCATATAAATGTCTAATCCACCAAAACCATCTTCTCTGTTTGAGTTGTAAAATGCTACATTGCTAGATGCTAAGTAAGAAAAATAAACATCATCTCTTGGAGTATTTATTGGATATCCTAAATTTTCTACTTTGTCCCAATTTTTTGTCAAAGGGTTATATGCGGCTTTAAATACATCAAAACCACCAGAGCTTCTTTCGCAATTGGATGAAAAATACAACATATTATTAATGGGATCTAAAAAAGGATAGCTCTCATCAAAAGTTGTATTTAGAGTATCAGACACAGATATCAAGTCAGACCACTCTCCTTCATTATTTTTTAGCGCATAAAACAAATCCAAACCACCTTTTGAACCAGCAAAATCACTAGAAATTATCAAAACAGAATCTGAGACTGTCATAGATTTGACCAAAACATTAGGTTTTAAAGAGCTTGGGCTTTTTACCCAATTTGTACCTACTTTATTAAACTCTACTATTTTGCCTTTGTCATACAAAACAATTAGTTTTTTGTCATCAGAGTATAAAGTAGATGCCAAATCATCTTTAGTATCAGAATTTACATTTGAACCAATCCTAAATGATTCTATCCATTTGCCATCTTTTCTCTTGTAGGATACAAATACATCTGATTTAAATGTGCTGTCTATATTTATAGATTTTTTATTGTTATTGGGTTGTTTTCTTGTAAATATTATGGAACTAGTGTCTTTAAAAACCAATGCACCATAATCATCATATTTAGTATTTATTCTGCTACCAACATTTGAAATTTTTACTTTCTTAGCAATTTTAGACAATTCTAAACCTACTTTAGCTTGACTCATATAATGATTTGCTGTTATTTTGTCTTGTAAAGAGACTGCTGCATTTTGAGTATATGCTTGATATGATAAAATGGCAAGATCAAATTTTTGGCTTATATGGTAAGATCTAGCTAAACTAAAATCTAAATCAAAAGAGTAATGATTTTTGTTATATGGGTCTAAGTTAAGGTCATGGCTAAGATACTCACTAAACCCTAATTCTTTTGCTTTTATAAGATATGGCAAAGCACCTATAGGATCATTTAACTCCATATGAGACAACCCTTTATGGTAGTACAAAGAAGGTGTACTGTAGTTTAATTTAAGCAACTCATCATAAATATTTAAAGAAACAGAGAACTCTCCTACCTCAAAAATATAGTTGGCATACTTTTCTCTTTCTTCTGGAGATGCATCTTCTTGGGCATAGCTTAAAGTGCATACACACATTACTATTAACAGTAAAAATTTTTTCATAGAAAATCATTTTTAAATATTTGTACAAATGAAAAAATAAGTTTGCATCCAGCCCCAACAAAAAAAAGACCTAATAACTTATGCAATTTTACAAGTAATGAACTAGTAATAATACCTCCTATTTTATTTGCCAAAAAAGCCTTAGAGACTTCCATGATAGTTATTGAAGCAAAAAGACCAACAAAAAACAGCAAAACATCTAGTTTTCTAAACTCTGGATGAGTTTGAGAAAGAGTAGCATGTAAAGTAAGCCATACAAAAAATGCAAAAGGATTAGTGATGTTCATAAGAAATCCTTTTAAACAATTCTCAAAACCCTTTGTTCCATTTTCTATTAGGTTATTCTTGTTTTCGTTTTCTGAATTATCTAAAATAAAACGTATACCTAGTACAAACAATATAACACCACCAATACAGTTAAATACCAACTTAAACATATTTGTTTCCAAAAGTGAACCTAGTCCATAGTATATGGTGGAAACTATAAAAATATCGCTAGCAATAATACCAAAAGCAAACAATACTCCAGATTCAAAACCTTTTTTCATACTCAAAGAAATTAAGTAAAAAAAAGAAGGCCCTGTTGCTAACAAGAATATGAAGCTATAAAATATTCCTTCTATGTATGGAGGAAAAGTAAATTGCATAGTTATTTGGCAATGATTAAACCAGAAAATATTTTGTTAAACTTGGTAAGCTTTGGTTCAATAACAAACTTACAATAGCCTTGATTTTCATTTCTATTATAATAATTTTGATGGTATTTTTCTGCTGGATAAAACACGGTAAATTCTTCTATGGTGGTTACAATTGGATCTGGATAAACCTTAGCTTGGTTTATTTTCTGAATACAATCTACCGCAATGATTTTTTGATCTTCAGTGTGTGGAAAAATAACTGATCTATATTGAGTTCCTATGTCATTTCCTTGCCTGTTTAAGGTTGTAGGATCATGAGTATGAAAAAACACTTCTAACAATGTAGTGTAAGAAATCACATCTGGATTAAATGAAATCTGAATAATCTCAGCATGGCCAGTAGTGCCGGTACAAATGGCATCATACGTTGGGTTTTGTATACCTCCACCGCAATAACCAGAAACTACTGAATGGACACCATCTAACCTTAAAAAAAACACCTCTGTACACCAAAAGCATCCCCCACCAAAACTTGCTAGTTGCAAGTTTGTTTTTATAGTATTTATTTCAGAAAGAGCCAAGTTTTGAATTTTTGATTAACATCTACAAGAATACAAACTAATAGAATTTATTCCAACAAGTAATTTATAGAAAAACAGCCAAATTGAAACATAATATTAAAAATATCACTTTTATGAATTATTAATGTTAATAATATTGTAAAAACTAAGGCTTTTAGCAGAATTTTTATTTGTTTTGTAAACTAATATAAACAAAGTTATTAATTCAATTGCAATGGGAAACTATTTTAACACACTACCTTTAAGAGAAAAGCTAAATCAGTTAGGCGTTTGTGAATTTATGGACAGCAGCGAATTTGCTGATGGAGTAAATGCTCTAAAAGGCAAAAAAATTGTTATTGTTGGCTGTGGAGCCCAAGGTTTAAATCAAGGATTGAATTTAAGAGATTCTGGACTAGATGTAAGCTATGCTTTAAGAGCTGAAGCAATTGCAGAAAAAAGACAATCTTATAAAAACGCTGCAGAAAATAAATTTTTAGTTGGCACATATGAGGAGTTAATACCTACAGCTGATTTAGTTATAAACCTTACACCAGATAAACAGCATACTTCTGTTGTACAAGCTGTTATGCCTTTAATGAAAAAAGGGTCTAGCTTATCTTATTCTCACGGTTTTAATATAGTAGAAGAAGGTACACAGGTACGTAAAGACATAACAGTAATTATGGTGGCTCCTAAATCACCTGGTTCTGAAGTAAGAGAAGAATATAAAAGAGGGTTTGGTGTTCCTACCCTAATTGCTGTACACCCAGAAAATGATCCAGAAGGAAAAGGATGGGATTATGCAAAAGCATATTGTGTTGGTACTGGAGGAGACAGAGCAGGTGTTCTAAAATCCTCTTTTGTGGCTGAAGTAAAATCTGACCTTATGGGCGAACAAACAATTCTTTGTGGTTTGCTACAAACAGGTTCTATTTTATGTTTCGATAAAATGGTAGAAAAAGGTATTGACAAAGGATACGCTTCTAAACTTATGCAATACGGTTGGGAAGTTATTACAGAAGCATTAAAACATGGAGGCATTACGGGTATGATGGATAGACTATCTAATCCTGCCAAAATAAAAGCTTTTGAAATTTCTGAAGAATTAAAAGACATAATGAGACCATTGTTTCAAAAACACCAAGATGATATTATGAGTGGAGAATTCTCTTCTACTATGATGAAAGATTGGGCTGAAGGAGACAAAAATCTTTTGAATTGGAGAGCTTTGACTGAGCAAACAAATTTTGAAAAAACACCAGCAGGTGATGTTACTATTTCTGAGCAAGAATATTTTGACAACGGTTTACTGATGGTTGCTATAGTAAAAGCAGGTGTAGAACTAGCTTTTGAAACAATGACAGAAGCAGGTATAAAAGAAGAGAGTGCTTATTATGAGTCGCTACACGAAACACCACTTATTGCAAATACAATTGCTCGTAAAAAACTTTTTGAAATGAATAGAGTAATTTCTGATACGGCAGAGTATGGTTGTTATTTATTTGATCATGCATGTAAGCCATTATTAGCTAACTTCATGATAGATGTAGATACTTCTATAATCGGTAAAAATTTCAATGCTGGAATTGATAATGGTGTAGACAACAAAACATTATTTACAATTAATGAAATCATTCGTTCGCACCCAATAGAATGGGTAGGCGCAGAATTAAGAGAAGCAATGACATCTATGAAAGCAATTAGCTTAGCTTAACTAAATCTTAATTACAATACGTTTAAAAAGAGCTCAACAAAATTGAGCTCTTTTTTGTTTTAGGAGATCATTTAAAACAAATAATAAAAGCTTAATTAAAAAATATGCCTTGCCATTGCATGTAAATCTTCTAAAAATAAAAAAATGAATATAAAACTTAGATCCAAAGTTGCAGGAAATTATTTGAACGTTATGGCAAAGTTCGACCGTGATTTATTCGAATTTTTAAAACCCCCTGACTCACAAATGAAACTTATAGAATTTGGAGGATCCAAAAAAGGGGATAAAGTTCACTTAGAAATTATTTTCCCATTTAAATCTGAATGGATTAGCTTAATTACTGATGACAAAATAACTGAATCTGAAGCCTATTTTGTAGATGAAGGCATTGTTTTACCTGCTATCTTAGGATTATGGAAACATAAGCACATTGTTAGGAAAATAAATGACACAACGTCTGAAATTATAGACGACATGACCTTTGAGGCTGGTTGGAAAAATTTTACATTTTTATTGTACCCATTTATTTTTATTGCATTTTTTCCAAGAATAAAAGCATACAAACAATATTTTGGAAATAATACGTCTACCTAAAAAAAGGGTAATAAAAAAGGGAGATTGTCTTAATAGAAAATCTCCCTTTTTATTATTTAAAAAAATCAGTTAATAAACTCTACCATTCAGAGTGTCTATCAATCTAATCAATTCTGGATTTACAGGCTTTCTTTTATTTATGGCATTATCAAACGAAGTGTACACTAAATCTTCATGTATAATCCCTGCCATAACGCACGTCTCGCCTTTCATTAACCCTTCTACGCAACCCAATCCTAACCTACTAGCCAGAACTCTGTCTGCTGCCGTTGGAACCCCACCACGCTGCACATGTCCTAATGTAGTTACTTTTGTATCTAAGTCTGGTGCTGCTTCTTTTACTTTTTTTGCAATTTCTAAAGCATTACCAGCCTCATCTCCTTCTGCCACAATAATAATATGAGAGCCTTTAGAAGCTTCGTCTCCTTTAATAAGCTTATCTATCACTTCTTCTATAGAGATTCTTTTTTCTGGGATTAAAGCCATTTCTGCACCACCACCTATAGCAGAACAAACAGCTATATATCCGGTATCTCTTCCCATTACTTCTATAAAAAATACTCTTTCATGGGCATCAGCAGTATCTCGTATTTTATCAATAGCATCTAAAGCTGTATTTACAGCCGTATCATAACCGATTGTAAAATCCGAACCATACAAGTCATTATCTATTGTTCCTGGCGCACCTATTACTGGAAAACCATGTTCTTCATAAAATAATTTTGCTCCTGTAAAAGTACCATTTCCACCTATAACTACTAATCCTTCAATGCCTTTTTCTCGTAACATTGCAGCTGCTTTGGCACGCCCCTCTTTGGTTCTAAACTCATCGCTTCTAGCAGAT
The DNA here is from genome assembly GCA_043770215.1 of Cytophagales bacterium. Classification (GTDB taxonomy): domain Bacteria; phylum Bacteroidota; class Bacteroidia; order Cytophagales; family JAAEPT01; genus JAYVIQ01. The sequence continues at coordinate 11,383 of JAYVIQ010000216.1, forward strand.
TTTAAGATAGTACCTCCTTTTTGTATTATATTGCTCACAGAGCGTAAATTCATTAGCTCTAGATTACCAGCTATTAAACCGTCATATCCTTTATATACCCCAAAAACTTCCATTCCATAATGCAATCCACCACGTACTACAGCTCTTATACAAGCGTTCATACCAGGTGCATCTCCACCAGAAGTTAACACAGCAATTTTTTTCATCTTCAACTTTATATATATAATGGTGAATTTTGCTTTTTTTTTTAAGAGTTCAAAATAGTTTTGCTTATATCTTTAATAGTTGCAAACAAAGATTAAAAATAGTTAGTCTTCTAGAATGAATTTTTAATAATTTAAGATAACTAAGGCTATTGTTACTTTTCCGTTAAGTTAAATGGGTTTGTGAAAGCATTATCTAAGATATAGAATCCATCCGTTTTAAAATGGAAAATTATCAAATCTAAATTTAATATTGAGTTATATGACCAAAGGTTTTTAAAAAATATTGTTCATTTATAATAGCGATTAGAAACTGAACGAAAAAAAAAGTAAACAAACTAAAGTATCGTTACAATACTCTAGCTTGTCTACATTTTATACTGATTTAAAAGAGAATTATTATAAATTATTTGGTTCTTTTAAAAATATATCTAGTAATATAAATTCCATTATCATCTGTTTTATCTCCTACACTTTCAACTCCACTTGTAACAAATGAAAGTTCCCACCCTTGAGAAACCAAAGTATTTACTTTAGATGTTATTAAAGCATCATTAGAAGCAATATTTTGAAAGTTGATACCCACAGCACTAAAAAAGTTCAATAATTTAGTCTCAGAAAACACCTTTACTTTCGCATCTTCTCTATCCACTGTTCCTTGTTCACTTTTTTTACCATCTATTCTTTCTGTTGTAAAATCAGCAGCATTAATTACACTATTTTCCTCAATAATTCTAGATCTACCCAATCCCATAGGAATTATAGATTCTACAACTGTTATTTGCTTATACTCAACTACAGTTTTTGTGTTTGCTTTAAAAGCAAAAATACCTACTAATGAAATTGCAGCAAATACAGCAATTGATAAATACTTAACATTTTTCATAATTTTCGTTTGTTTAAAATTCAAAAGCAATTTATACAATTAAAAATATTTTATCAAAAAGTATTCAAAGTATCCATTATTTTTTTTAAGAATATCTGATTATAAACAATTTAGATAATTATTACGTTCTTTTCGCTTTGTAAAAGTAGCTTTTACAAAACCCTTCTTGAAATAAAATAAAAAGGAAGCCAATAACCCGCTAGATTATCTTCTCTTACACCTTTGCTTGTAGAGGCATGTATAAATTTCACTTCTCCATTGTGAGAAAAAGATATAATTCCTGCATGGTTTACATTTCGGCCATCTTTTTTATCTGTGAAAAAGATCATATCTCCTACTTTTACATTTTTTAAAGATATTACCTCTCCTACTTTAGACTGTTCAAGAGAGGTTCTTGGCAGAGTAATATCATATTCTTTAAAAACAGAATACAACAATCCAGAACAATCCATCCCTGAAGCATTTGTACCTCCAAGTTTGTACTTTGTGCCAATATATGTGCGTGCAGAACGTAAAACCAACTCTGCTATATTAGACTTTTTGTTAGACTTAGAAACTGTAGAATTGACTTTTTTGTGATTTACACATGATAAAAATGTAAAGAATAAAATAAGAAAGAAGAACTTTATATACTTTAGCATAACTTAAGATTTAAACAACTTATAAAAACAAGTTAATGAATTTAAGATATTGAAGCCTAATTTTCATTCAAAAATCAAAATAAAACACTAAATTTCGGGTATACATTATGTGCGGAATAACAGGGTTTTATATACAAGAGCAAAGTAATCATCTACTAGATGCTCTAGATACTAGCGTAAATAATCTTAAAAAACGTGGTCCTAATGCATCTGGAAAATACATTTCAGATTCATTTAGAGTTGCTATGGGGCATAGCAGATTATCTATAATAGATACTTCTGAAGCTGCAAACCAACCCATGCATAGTTTAGATAATAAATACACATTAGTTTTTAATGGCGAAATATTTAATTACAAAAGTTTACGCAAAGAGCTAGTATCTAAAGGGTATGAGTTCAGAACAAATTCTGATACAGAAGTTGTTTTAAATTTATTTCATGCCTATCAAAATGAGGCATGGATAAAACTTAACGGATTCTTTGCTATAGCTATTTATGACCATTCTAACCAAACAATCTCATTAGCAAGGGATAGATTTGGAATAAAACCATTGCTTTATAGTTATTACAACAATACTTTATTTTTTGGGTCAGAAATGAAAGCATTGCTTCCGTTTGGTATAAACAAAGATATAGATGAGGATGCCCTTAGGATGTATTTTTCTTTGAATTATATTCCAGCACCTCACAGTATTTTTAGTTCCGTAAAAAAAATGATGCCTGGCCAAAATTTGATTTTTGATGGTAATAAGCTAGAACAAAAATATTACTACAAACTAGAACCTAAAATAGAGTCTAAACTTATTTCCTACCAAAACGCTCAGAAAGAATTGTATAAGTTAATGGAACAAAGCGTAGCAGATAGGTTGGTTGCTGATGTTCCCTTGGGTACTTTTTTAAGCGGAGGTATAGATTCATCTGTAATAACAGCTCTAGCTTCTAAACAGGTAAATTCTATTTCTACCTTTTCTGTTGGATTTAAAGACAATTCTTTTTTTGATGAAAGAACTTATGCTAGGTTAGTGGCAGAAAAATATAAAACAAACCACCATGAAATAGAATTAAGCAATGATGATTTATTGCTTAGCCTAGAAGAATTATTAGAATACTCAGATGAGCCATTTGCAGACTCTAGTGCTTTGGCGGTAAACGCTTTGTGTAAAGAAACTAAAAAACATGTAACGGTATGTTTATCTGGAGACGGAGCTGATGAGGTTTTTGCAGGATACAACAAGTATATGGCAGAATATAAATTACAGAATATGGGTAAAAAAGAGCAGATCATCTCTTATTTAGCTCCCATTTGGAATTTTTTGCCCAAAAGCAGAAATACCCCAATTACTAATACAATAAGAAAACTACATAAGTTTGCAGAGGGAAGTTCATTAGACAAAAAAGAGCGATATTGGAATTGGTGTTGTGTAGGAAAAAAAAGTTTAGTAGATGCGCTACTAATACAAAAAGCAAAAAATAGTTTTGAAGAAAAAAGACAAGAATTAATAGCAAAAATAAATTCGGAAAAAGGGATCAATGATGTTTTATTAAATGACATATCATTAGTATTGCCAAATGACATGCTTACAAAAGTAGATTCTATGTCTATGAGAAATGGCTTAGAAGTGCGTGTACCTTTTTTAGATTACAGAGTTGTAGAATTTGCTTGCTCACTTTCAGAAGATTATAAAATAAATAGTACGCTTAAAAAAAGAATAGTTCAAGATACATTTAGAAAGATTCTTCCAGAAAAAATATACAACAGACCTAAACATGGTTTTGAGGTACCTATGCTCAATTGGCTTAAAAAAGAACTAAATAATAAATTAACCAACGTTTATTTAGAGCCTACTTTTGTTACTGAACAAAAAATTTTCAATTTAGATACCATAAATCTTTTACTAAAAAAATTGCACTCAAATAATCCAGAAGATAGTCATGCAACGGTTTGGGCATTATTAGTTTTTCAGCATTGGTATATTAAAACATTTTTAAAATAATGAACTACCAAGAAATTATTGTTGGTTTTTTTTACTCCATTTTATTTTCAATTTTGGGTATGTACCTAAAACGAAAAATGAGTACAAAAACAACAGATAAATATTTTATGCCTGGTTTAGTTTTAAAGATGCTTGGTGGTTTAAGTGTTGGGCTTGTATATTATCTTTACTATAAGGGTGGAGATACCATTTGCTATTATACTTTTGGAGGTCAGCAAATTTTTAAAGCTTTTTTAGTTTCACCAAGTATTGCGTTTTCACTTATTTTTGGAGACAATGTTGTAACACCTGAAAACTACATTTATGTAAAACAGATTTGGGTCTTTACAGATGATGCTTCTTATTTTGTTGTTAGAATCACTGCATTGTGCAATTTATTTGCCTTTAATACCTATTCTGGTACTGCAATAATATTTTCTTTTTTATCCTTTATATGTATTTGGAAATTATTTTCCTTTTTAGTAAACCTATACCCAGACATACATAAAGAAATAGCTATTAGTTTTTTATTTCTTCCCTCTTTATTTTTTTGGGGTTCTGGAATATTAAAAGATACAATAACATTTGCCTTTTTATGCGTTTTTATCCGTGCTGCACTTGTAATCTACTACTACAAAAAAAGCTTTTTAAAACAAATTTGCATACTACTTATAGCTAGTTTATTTATCGCTAAAATTAAAATTTATATATTAATATCGATTATACCTGCCTTGGCATACCTATTTTTGTATGTCCCTATAAAAGCGATTAAAAACCCAGTTTTAAAAATGGTAATCACCCCTTTTGCAATAGCATTAGCATTGTTTATAGGGTTCTTGGGCATGAAAAAAATTGGTGAATCTAGCTCAAAATATAACTTAAATAATATTTCTAAAACAGCTGAAGAAACTGCAAGGTGGATACACTTTAGTTCTGAATCTTCTGGTGGTTCTTCCTATTCTTTGGGAGATTATGATTTCACAACCGCTGGGATGTTAAAAAAGAGTATACCTGCAATTTGGGTAACTATTTTTAGACCTCATCCTTGGGAGGTAAGAAACCCTATAATGCTACTTTCTAGTTTAGAAGCATTGTTTTTTATCTGGCTACTTTACAAAGGACTATTTATGAAATGGAGTTATACCAAACGGGCCATGTCATCTACAATTCTTATTACATTTTGCATTATCTTTTCATTGATCTTTTCATGGTCTGTTGGTTTAACTACTTACAATTTTGGAACTTTAGTTCGCTATAAAATTCCAATGATGCCTTTCTTTGCATTAAGTATGTACCTTTTGAAAAGAAATAAAGATATACTATATGCCCATGATGCTGAGAAAAAAAGAGTAATCTGATGTACTTAGATGGGTATAAATTTTTAGAACAAACCTATTGTCAGATTTGTATGTGATTTAAGAAATATTTGAATCCAAAACTTTCTTTTTTCAAAAAAATTATCTAAAAATTGACGTTTAGAAGTAAAAAAATCTGATTAAAAATTAACTTAACTAGAGACAATCATTTTATTAGAAAGAAAAGGAAAAATTTTAGTTCTGTTGCCCTAAAAGCTAGAATTATTGAAACAAAGCATGAAGATACTTAGTTTATATTTGAAATAAAGACACATAATGATGGCGTTATAAATTTAGCTGATGCAAATACCACATCACAAATTTAAATGGGTAAAATACCTCATTTACAACCTTAATGAAATCTTAATACTTTTTTTATTAGCCCAACTAATTTAAATAGTCTTTTATTTTTTTTCAGAGGTATCTAAGTACTTAGATAATAATTCCTCTAACTTTTTGCCTCTTACATTCTCTGCCAATATTGTACCGTCTGGACCTATAAGATAGACTGTAGGAATGTACTGAATATTAAACAACGTACTAACTTCTCCAGAAGCATCTCTAACAGATGTCCATTGCATATCCATTTGTTTCACTGCATTTTGCCATGAGGTATTGTCCTGATCCGTAGAAATCCCTAAAACTTCAAACCCTTTAGATCTGTATTTTTTATACGCTTCTTTTACATTCGGGACTTCTGCTCTGCAAGGACCACACCAAGATGCCCAAAAATCTAGCAAAAGATATTTACCTTTAAAACTCTGTGGACCTACACTTTTACCATTTATAGTAGTAAGCAAAAAATCGGGCACTTTTTTTCCAATTGCAATAGGATTGCTTTCTTTAGAAGAAATAAGGTTTACAAGTTTAGAAGCATAATTTTTATTAGCAAATTTAGTTTTTATACCCTCAATATTATTCTGGTACTCATTGTAAGAGGTTTCAAACTCAAAAAAATATATTTCAGAAGCAGCAAAACTTGGAGAAATAGAATCTAAAAATAATTTCTTGTGTTCTATACTAGAATTAGAATTTGGAGAAAACCGCAATAAATAATTATGGAAATTCTCATTTTCTTTTGAAGATAATACCTCATAATTCAGTTTTTTAGAATCAATGTTACTAATCTTTAATTTAATAATTTTTTCCTCCAAAGAAATTAACAACGGAATGTAGTTCTCATCAAATTGAAATTGAAAGATAGCTGCTTGACTAAATTTTACATCTTCTTCAAAATGCTTTAGATTGGTTAAATCAAATGTTTTAAAGATAGAAGCTGTCTGGTCGCTATTCCGTAAATTTATCTGACCACTTTTAAGAGGTGTTTCAAAATCCACAATTATTTTAACTAAAACCTCACTGGTATCTAATGATTCAACCTGTTCATTTTTAGCATTTTTTGTTTCGTTACAAGACAAAAAAAGAAAACTAAAAAATAAGAGTACTACGGTATATCTTTTCATTTTCATCTACTTAGTTTAAGTTCATGATTTCTTTAGATTTTGCAATAGCAGCACCCAAACCATTAGAATTTTTACCTCCAGCAGTGGCAAAAAAATCTTGACCACCGCCACCGCCGTCTATTTCTTTAGCTAATTCTCTAACCATTGCACCCGCGTGCATAGATTTCAATTTTATAGCCTCGTCAGAAAGCATAACAGTAATAGATGGTTTTTCATCTACCATAGCAGCTAAAACCAATACTAAATTAGAGTATTTATTTCTGAGATCGTATGCTATTTGTTTTACAGATTCTGTACTTGGTGCTACAATTTCAGATAAAATATATTTAAACCCATCTTTTTCAAATACTTGACTCTCTAATTTTTTCTTAATATCGTCTGTTTGAATAGCTTGGAAATGCTCTATTTTCTTTTGCAAGGTGTTTTTTTCTTCCAGTAGCTGTTTCAAAGCTTTTATGGTATCTTTTGGATCTTTTAGAAGTTCATTTACACTAGACAAAACTTCTTCTTTTTGTTTGTAATATTGTATTGCTTCTAAACCTGTCAGAGCTTCTATTCTTCTTACTCCAGCAGCTACAGATGATTCGCTTACAATTTTAAACAAACCAATTTCAGCAGTAGACTTTACGTGCGTACCTCCACAAAGTTCTACAGAAAATTTAGGATCAAAGGTTATTACTCTAACTTTTTCTCCGTACTTTTCTCCAAAAAGAG
>JAYVIQ010000217.1:0-16288 GCA_043770215.1 Cytophagales bacterium
TAATCTGCACCTCGAATTTTCAAAACTGAAGAATTTTTTGTTCTAAGGCACAAATATATTAAAAAAATGCCAAATTTGGGTTTAGAATTCCAAAGTAATATTGATATGACATTTGAACTACAGAAAATTGTTAGAAAAAACATCTTAAATATTAAACCTTACAGCTCTGCAAGAGATGAATATACAGGTACTGAAGGTGTTTTTTTGGATGCCAATGAAAATCCATTTGGGAGTGTAGGTGGAAGTGCATATAACAGATATCCAGACCCTTACCAAAGAGATCTAAAAGAAAAAATTGCTAAAATAAAACATGTAAATCCTAAAAATATTTTTTTGGGTAATGGTAGTGATGAACCAATAGATCTATTGTTTAGAGTTTTTTGCGAGCCAAGAATTGATAATGTAATTATTTGTCCGCCTACATACGGAATGTACAAAGTTTCTGCAGATGTAAATGATGTAGAAGCAAAAGAGGTTTTATTGACAAAAGACTTCCAGCTAAATGTACCAGGAGTTTTAGCAGAGGTAAATGAAAATACCAAAGCAATTTTTATCTGTACGCCTAACAATCCATCTGGCAACACTATAGATAATGAAGACATTAAGAAAATCCTTATGCACTTTACTCAAGGGATTGTGTTTTTGGACGAAGCTTACATAGATTTTACTGGCGCTGAAAGCTGGAACCAATACTTAGATTTGTATCCTAACCTTATTGTAATTCAAACATTTAGCAAAGCTTGGGGACTTGCAGGTTTGCGACTAGGAATGGCTTTTGCTTCTGAGCAAATTATTTCGTACTACAACAAAGTAAAATATCCTTACAACATAGGCAGAGCTACGTTAGCAGCTGCTCATACAGCTTTAGATAATTTTGAAGAAGTATTTGATTACGTAGATACAATAGTTGCAGAAAAGGAATTGCTTGTTTCAAAACTTCAGAATATTAAAAGCATACTCAGAATAGTGCCTTCGGATGCAAATTTTGTGCTTATATTTATAGACAAAGCATCTGAAATCTATACCGCTCTAACTAAAGAATTGGTTATAATTAGAGATAGGTCTAAAGTAGTTTTGTGTGAAAATAGTTTGCGTATTTCTGTAGGAACTCCAACCGAAAACGCATTATTTTTAGACGCTTTAAACAAAGTTTTGGCTCAAAAATAATGGATATTTTGAGCCATACTTTCTCTGGTATAGCGGCTGTAACGGTTGCATTGCCTTTTACAGATTTTACTTCCAAACAAAAATTCTATGCACTTGCATTAGGTGCTTTTGTAGGAGCTTTCCCTGATTTAGATGCTATTAGCTTATGGTCTGGTTTTGGTAAAAAGGGCGAAGAAATATATTTTGGTAAAGAATGGTTTTCACATCATGCCATCAACCATTCTTTATTTATGGGTATTTTACTTGTAGCTACAATTCAATTTTTTAGAACTAAAAAATACACGCAGTTTGGTAAATCAGAAATCTACTTATCTATTGCTTTATTCACAGGCTTTGTGGTTCATTTACTAGAGGATATGCCTACACCCCACTGTACTTGGGGTGGTGTACGTTTTTTTTACCCTTTCCAATCGTATGCGGGGGGCTCTGGAAAAATATGGTGGTGGAATAATTATGATTTATTTTTGCTTATTATTTGTACTTCTGTAACTAACATTATAGCCTACTGGCTTATAAAGAAAGATGTAAAAATGGTAGTTTTATTAAATACATTATGCTTTATTTTTGTGTTTTTTTATCAAATAAACAATAGAAAATACAATTACAACTACATTGGTTTCAGCACCAATTACACAACCCTTGAAAGTAATTCTTTAGAAGAACAAAAAAATATTTTAGGTGACGATATATACCAAATTATGTATAATCTAGATAAAAAAATACCCTTAAACTTTTAAAATTTTAAATTAAAACATTACCATTACTCTAAAAATAAAAGTAAGGATCAAATTATAGCACTCATAAGTTTAATAGCTTTAGAAGCAGTTTTAGGTATAGATAATGTCATTTCAGGCGTAATAGACAAAAATGGTGTTAAATATTTTGGAGAATGAGTACCAATTTCAGCAAGTATATTTAATATTTGCAAAGTCAAATAAAACAGAAATGAGCTCTACTGGAGAGCAACTCATCAGGGATTAATTTGATAGCTGACAAAAGTGAAAAAAGGGATTAATTTCCCTTTTTTTATTCAGTTTTAGAAGCTCCTTATGCCTTAAAAAACTCATGGATAAATTTCATTTTTCTTTCAATAGAAAGACCGTTATGATTACGTAATTTGTTTTTCAAATCCGAAAAGTGTCCATCTATAGCATTAGTGGTATTAGGCATTTTTAGCTCAATGTTATCATACCAAACAAACAACCAAAAGAGATTGCTTTTCAGACTTCTATAGGCACCCCTTAGCTTTTTGTGCACATACCTTTTCTTACAATTTTACTTCCACAGTAAAAGCAGTTTTTTTATTCATAACCTTTCATTTGATATAAATCTTTGAATTTCAATCGATTATAGAGTATTTAACACCATTTTTTCCATTACCCCAAAAAACCAACTTTTTGTTGCTACGGAGACTTTGTTTTGGTTATAAATCACTCACAAAACTGAGCATAATTGTTTTTAACTCATCATTAATTAGAAATTGGCTTTTAAAATGAATATAATTATTAGGACAATTTGTACTTTTGAATGTTCATAAAAAATCAGAATGTCTAAAAATTGATACCTATTTACGTGTCAAAAAGCATACATTACTTCTGAACTTAAACAACGACCTCCAAAAGGTGGAGCATATTTTTTAAGGCTTAAAACACCTTTTGTGTAAGGATACTGCTCTAAAATATCTTTTGAGATATGAGCCAAAATATCTTCTAAAAGTTCAAATTGTTGATTCATATACCTATCAGCAACATTTTTTAAAAAAACATAATCAATCAAATCAGATAAGTTATTCTTTAAATCTAGTTTTTTATTTATAGATACTTCTATACTAAGTTCAAACTGGTTGTCTATCAGTTTTTCTTCAGGAAATAACCCGTGAAAAGCAGTATATTTTAAACCATTTAGCTTTACAGTATACATTAGTCTAAATCAAAAAATGATTTTTCTGATGATTCTGGTGTAGATTTTGTTTCTCCCAATTTAGGTTCTTCTTTAACAAAATTAGTACTTATTTCTTCTTTTTTAATTTCTAACTTGCTTGTTTCTGGTTTGTTTTGAACAACTCTATCTAATACTGGTCTAGTATTAACCACAGCATTAAAGGCTTCATTTATTGGATTTAAGACCTCTTTTAAATTAATTTTTCTAGAATAATCTAACTTAAGTGTAAATTCGTTTTTTTGTTTTTCTGATCTTTCTACTCTTTCAATAACAGAAACTGCCAAACCTTTTAGTTCAGACATAAAATTCTCTCTGTGGTTTTCTAAAGCTTTATAATCTTGCTCTAAAACTTTAGATTGTTCTTTCATTAGCTCATAAGAATCTTTTATTGCAGCTTCTGCCGCATCTATCATGTCTTTTGCCAAGCTTCTGGTATCATTTATTATGGCGTCAGCATTCATTTGAGCCTCACGCATTTGCAATTGGGCCGTTTTATTGGCTTGATCTACTAAATTATGGCTTGTTTCTTCTGCTGTTTTGAGCGTTATGTATAAAGAGCTTTCTACCTCTCTCAGTTTTGACAAGTCTCGCTCAACTGACTCTAATTTAGCATTTTGCTCTCTTATAGAAGCATTTACTCGCTCCCATTCCTGACTTAATGAAAGCAAAAAAGCATCTACTTCTTCTTTGTCATAGCCTCTAAAATTTGTTTCAAAAGCTTTTTGTCTAATCTCAAGCGGGGTTATTTTCATAGTTGTTATCCTATATTATTGTATTTCTTCTATTTCTAATGACCAAATTTTTATACTTCTATCATCACTGCAAGATACTAAAAGATTATTATATCTTGACCAAAACAATTTATTTACAGAGTTTAAATGGCCATTGTGTCTTGTGGCATCTATTACTTTCAATAGTTTGGTACTCTTAGTATCCCAAAGCTTTATAGTTTTATCTTGGCTTGCAGTTGCAAAAAACAAATTTTCTGGGTGCAAACTAATGTCATTTATTGCATACATATGTGCTACTTGATCTTGAATCATTTCTAATCCTTTATACCTTCTTAAATGACAATCCCTACTAACCGTAAGTAATTCATAGTCAATAATTAAGGTAGAAAAAACAGACTTCTCAGCTTCATTAACTGTATGTACAATTTCTAAGTGGTCATTTAAAAAATATACTTTTCCTAAACTATCTGAAACAAGAAATCCTGAATCAGTTTTTTTAATAGAACGCAGAGATTTTGTAGAAACAAACAACTTTTCTACATTTCTAGCCCATAAATTTACCTGATACAAATATCCACTTTGAGTAGCTACATAAATAAAATCAAGATGTATTAAGATATCAAAAATAAGTCCACAAGAAGGCATAGGAATAGAGAAAAGCATTTCTTTAGTGGCTATTTTAACCACATTTATGCCATTGTAATTATTCCCAACTACCAAAAGACCATCAAAACCATACCCCAAAGCATACACACTAGAATCTACTTTTGCCAACAAGACACCATCTTTGGGTTCAGCTAAATCCCATTGCACCACCATTCCATCACCTCCAGAGGAGTAAATAAATTGTGCGTCATCTCCAGTAAGCGCATAAATACTGTCTTTATGCCCATTTAATGCAGCAACATGTGTTACAGAAATACTTTTTTTAAACATTTATTATACCGTTTTCATATATTGCACTGTAAAAGTATAAAATAGTCACGCACTTGCCTTTAATTTTAGAAGAAAATAGTCACAAATTTGTTTTTATTGGTGTTTGGCACTGTACCGAATCCCTTGGAGAATTAGAAGCAGAGTATAGCTTGCCAGAATCTGATCTACTTGAAATCAAAAACACCGCTTTGCACAAACGCAAAATTGAAAAGTTTATTACAAGAAATTTAAGTAAATATTTATTAGAAAAACATTTTAGCAAACAATACTATGGTTTAGAAAGACAAATCACTGGTAAACCAAGTTTTATAAACCATGATACAGAACTTTCTGTAAGCCACTGCGAAAACTATTTAACAGTATTGATTACAAATAAAAAAAAGGCTGGAATAGATCTTCAAAATATAAATGAGAAGATACAAAAAGTAGCGCATAGGATTTTTTCTGATGAAGAGCTTATAGAAATAAATAAAAAAAGTGATTTGCTTGCTAGGGCATGGAGTGCCAAAGAAGCTATGTTTAAATACTACGAGAAAGGAAAAATTAATTTTAAACAACATCTTGTCTTAAAAAACATTAGTAATCTTGATACCTTTCATGGAATATTATGTAGCCAAAACACAGAAGAAACTATACAATTATATGTTTTACAAATAAGTAAATCATACCAATTGGTGTACTGTTTCGAAAAATAAAAAATCAGTAGCTAGTCTGCAATAAAAAGGAGTAAATTCCTCACTTCTTCTTTTTTGTCATTCTGTCCATTTTTTTCGTACGATACCATTAGATTTCTTAAAAATCTTTTTATGATTTCTAGATTCCCGCATGGGTTAAAATAGGCATCTTTTCGTTCTATATTTAGCTGATCTACATAACTTTCTATGTCTCGTCTAGTAAAAATAAGCCCTCTGTTAAAAACATTAATATAAAACTGTTCATTGTCATCCATGTAAGTAAGCACAAAAAAGTTAGGCAAATTTACACCGTAGATAGGTAATTTTAATCTGTTGGCTACCAATAAATACAACATTGCCAAAGAGATAGGATTTCCTTTTTTAGAAGCTAAAACTGATTTTATTATAGAATTTTCTGGCGAATGAAAGTTTTTAGTATTGGCCCCAAACTTAAATTCATTAAAAAATATCTGATTCAATTCTGCAACTGCATCTCTTCCTTTTGCCTCTAAATCAAATTTCTGCCATACTTCTAAAAAAAGCAGCTCTATTTCTTTTTTTAAATCTCCCAAAGTATAGTCAGGGTATTGTATTGTAGAAACCAACCATAAACCAGTAAGTAGGTCATTATCATAAGACTCTTTCCATTCTACAAATCTTTTTGTTCTTTGTTCTACTTGCAATTCATAGATCAAAGCTTCTATTCTTACCTGCACAATTGCATTTAAATTTTTACCCCATTCTTTTTCTAAGGTTTCTATCACTTCATTGCCTATAGACAATAGTTTCTCTTTTACATGATAGTATACCTCTGCATCTGGATCATCTAACAAAGAAATCAAAGCTTTAAGTTCTGTATTTTTCAAAATAAAATAGTTTGCAATTTGCAAATAATTAATGAGTGTTAGGTAATTTTAATATGTATTGGGACGAACAGGCTATCTGTTGCCTCTTTCTGTCTGAAAAAGCCAAAAAGCTACACTCCTATCCTTTTTGCAAGTAAAACAACGTAAAACTATAGTTAGGGAATATAAAATTATTTCACTTCAAATTGAAACGACTCTGAGCCTACTACCCAATCTAGCTTGGCTAAATAATACCCTTTGGTAAAATCAGACGGAAGTTTTACAGTCAAATCTCTAGTCCCTACCCCTTGTGGAACAAGTTCTAAGGTAGTTCTATCTTGTCTGTACAATTTTATGGTCAGGGTAGTTGGAGATTCTCTCTTCAAAGAAATTTCTAACTGATTTGTAATAGATTTTTCATTAAAAGATTTTATCATTGCACGTTCATCTTTAGGAGTACCGCCCACAACACTAAATTGAATGTATCTTTTAGGGTTTGCCTGCATATCAGTAACCAAAAAATCTATATCTTTTATGGTAGCATTTAGATTTTGATGTGTTTCTGGGCTATTTAGTAACTTACCAATAGAACCCTGCTCCTGGTTTACACTTGCCATCAATTGGTTTATAGATTTTAAAGATTGGTTGGCAGATTCAACTGTTTTGTTAAAATCTACCTGCGAAATTGAATCCGTGATGTTAGAAACATTTTTTAAAATCTTATCTAAACTTTTCATTTCAGCTGTTAACTGAGATGAAACCAAAGAAAGATTACCCCCTATAGCGTTTATATTTCCACTATTCTGAGCCAAAGTATTGTTAAGACCCTTAGAAAACTTATTCATTTCATCTATCATTAGCTTTATGCCTTCAATTGATTTGGTAATGTTTTTTTCATTCTCTCCTTTCATATAGTTTTTAAAACTTTCTACTAAAGTATCTACATTATTCACAACGGGCATTGCTTTTCTTTGAAGAAGTGCAGTTAAAGATTCTTCTAAAGTTGTTTTTACAAAATCACCGCTTTTTAAGATCTTTTTACCTTGATTTAAATGTAGTTTAATTGCCTTACTTCCAAGAATATCACTATTGACAAGCTCTGCTACAGTTTCATTATTTAGCATTACGTCTGCATTTACGGTAAACATAACTTTCAAACTATCTTTTTTATCATGCAAAATGGTAATATCATCTACCCTACCAACTGCAAAACCATTGACTATAATAGGATTAGAAACTGTAAGACCATCCACTTCAGCATAGTTGGCATAAAACTTTTTACTTGTAGAGAAAAAATCCTTTCCCTTCAAAAAATTAAAACTAAAATACAGCAGTGTACACGCCACCACCATTAACAGGCCTACTTTAAATTCTTTTTTCATTTTCTATTTTTCTAACTCGGTTTTGTACTCTTTTATTGCTCTGTATATACCAGATGCTATAAGCACCTGATTTTCTTTTGTACCTAAATATTTTTCATCATACAAGTTGGTTAAAAATCCTGTCTCTATCAAGACGCTAGGCATTGCTGTTTTCCATAACACTAAAAAACCTGCTTGTTTTACCCCATTGCTTTTTCTGCTTAGCTTGTCTTTGAACTGCGTCTCTATTTTAGAGGCCAATAATAAACTGTTGCTTACATGTGCATTTTGAAATTGTGAAATCATAATATGATCTTCAGCTGAATTTGGATCAAAACCTTCATATTTTGCTTTATAATTTGTCTCTTTTACAATAACAGAATTTTCTCTTTTGGCAATGTCCAAATTGTTTTGCGTTTTGTGTAATCCCATAGCAAAAGTCTCAGTACCATTTACAGAAGCTGTGGTAGAGGCATTGCAATGTATAGATACAAACAAATCTGCACCGTTTCTATTTGCAATGGCAGCCCTCTCATGCAACTCTACAAACACATCTGAGCTTCTGGTATAAATCACTTTTACATCCTTCAAATTAGCTTTCAGTATTCTACCAAGTTCTAAAGCTATAGCTAAGGCCACCTTAGATTCTTTGTTCGTTTTTCCAGAACAGCCCGGGTCTTTACCACCATGACCAGCATCTATCACAATTGTCTTTACTTGGTACTTAGTGATTTCTGTAGGGGTTACAGCACTAAATAAAAAAAACAGTATAAATAAAGCCGATATTACATTTTTCTTTCTCAAAAGAGTACTAATTTTGTTTATCACTTGTTATATTTGTACAAATTCGTAAAATTAATTCACATTCTGAAAAATCAAGACATCAAATTAATTAGAAATACAGCATTCTTTTTCGGATTGATGTTTATTCATGTAAGTTTTGGACAAACAAAAAACACTGAATTAACTACCCTTCCACAAGATTCCATTTCTAATACAGACTCAATTGCTCCGAAAAAAGAATCGTCTCTAGCTCATACCATTAATTACGATGCTGTAGATTCTATTTGGTTTAATGTAAAAAAACAAGAAGCCACACTTTTTGGCAAAGCGCATTTAGATTATGACGATGTAAATATAGATGCTCCTATCATATTTGTAAATCTAAAAAACAGCACCCTAGAAGCTCAGGCTACCTATGATAGTACAGGTAAAGTAAAAGAATGGCCTTTTTTAAAACAAAAAGATGATCAATTTCAAGCCAAAACAATAATTTTTAATTACAAAACAAGCAGAGGATACATAGAAGACGTTTATACACAAGAAGGCGAAGGATTTTTACACACTAATGAAGCGTATTTGGATAAAGACAAAACCATGTACATTCAAGACGGTAGTTACACAACATGCAACTTAGCTAATCCTCATTTCCATTTTAAAATGGCACGAGCAAAAATAATTCCTGATGATAAAATCATAGCCAGCAGAATTAACTTATATATAGACAGCATACCTACTCCACTAGGGGTACCTTTTGGATTGTTTCCAACAAAAGATAAAGTATCCTCTGGTATTTTGATGCCAACAGCAGCATCTAACCAGTTAGGTTTTTTTCTAAGAGGATTAGGCTATTTTTGGGCAATAAGTGATTCTCTTACAACAAAATTTACCACAGAACTATACTCAAAAGGCTCCTACACACTTTCTAACTCCACAGATTACAGAGTTAGATACAAATATTCTGGAAATTTCAATATTGACTACAGAAAAGTACTCGCTAATTCTGATGAATTTAATAGAAACTCAAACAATACATTTAGGTTTACATGGCAACATAGACCCGAATCTAAAAGAGGGAGAACAATGCAAGCAGATGTAGATTTTCAAAATCAGAAATTTAATACGTTTAGTTTTTCAAACAACGAACAACTTAGTTTACCAAGCATAAATTCATCAGTTACCTGGAACTTGCCCTTGACTGGTACTCCATTTAGGGCAGTAGTTAGTTTAAAACATTCTCAATCAAAAAACACAAATAGTGGAGAAGGATCTAATACATTTAATCTACCAAACTATACTATAAATTATTCAGGAGAAAGAAACCCATTTAAGAAGCTTCCTTATTATGGAGAAAAACCAAGCAAATTTAGAAAGAATATACTTGATCAATTTAACATAAGTTATTCCAACAACGGAAATAGCACCCTTCTCACAGATAGGATTAGACTTCCAAACAGTTCTTTTCTAGATATAGAATCACTAGAAAATGGAAAAGATACCGTAAACCTTAGGTTAGTAAAAGATGATGTAAAAGACTTGCTAAACAGAAACAAGTTTTATATGACTCATACCGCTAGCATACAAAACAACATTAAAATAAAAGCAATTACTTTTACACCAAGCTTTAACTATAATGAATACTGGTACTTTAGCAAAAGTGATTTTGAAGTAGATATTTCAGATTCTTCTTACTCTTTTAAAAAGGTTAGAGGGTTTAACAGAATTGCTAGATATTCTGCTGGCGTAAACATGAGTGTCCCTTTTTACAATTTTTATACTTTAGGGAGAGTAAAAACAATAAAAAGTACAAATGATAGCACAAGAGGTAAAAAAATAGATGGCCAATTAAAGTTTAGACATCAAATATTACCAAATATTGGTTTTTCTACTTCACCAGACTATTCTGAAGATGATGCATTGTTTCAAACCTTTGAAAATAACAACGAAAGAATAGCATTTGAAAGGTATTTTTTGTACCCAGGTAGACCAAGCGCAAGTGGTAAATCAAGAAATATTAATTTTTCATTGTCTAATATATTAGAGTTAAAATTACCTGAAAAAAAATCAAAACAACTAGATCCAGACTATATAGCAAAACCTGTAGAACCAAAGAAATTATTGCAATTAAATGGTTCTGCCTCGTACAACTTGGCTGCTGATAGTTTAAAACTAAGTAATTTAGGTTTTACAGCGTCTAATAATAGTTTGCTAAATGGCTTGGTTAGTTTTAGTGCATCTGCTTCTTTTGACCCTTACCAATATGCAATTGATGACACTACAACAAAACAAATAAACGAAGGAAACACTAGGATAGATAAATATTGGGCCAAAGACAATGGTTTTTTTGGTCGTTTACAAGTGCTACAACTCAGTTCAAACATCTCTTTAAATCCTGAATCTCTTAAAAAACTATTTACAGGTGAAAATGCTGATACTTCAAAAAGTATTTATTTTAAAAACCCTGATTATTTAGACTTCAGTTTGCCTTGGTCTATGCAATTGGGATATAACTATACCTGGAATGTGGCTACACCCACAAGCGATACTTTAAAAACTAATAGTTTGACAGCTAGTGGCACTTTGAAATTGTCAGAAAAATGGAGCACAAGTATGAATGTAAACTACAACATAGCTAAAAAAGAATTTACTTACCCAAATGTGAGTTTAAACAGAGATTTACATTGTTGGTTTTTAAGCCTACAATGGGTTCCTTTTGGACCTGCAAACTCTAGAAGTTACTCGTTTTTTATAGGTGTAAAAGCAAATATGCTCAAAGATCTTAAAATCAGAAAACAAAACAACGGCTACGATAGAAATAATAACTAAACGCTCAAAAAAAGAGTGTTTTCTAGTATTACCTCTGTTGTACATTTTTGTAATTGTGGCTCTGGCTTAGAAAAATTAATGAGAAAGTCAGCTGTATTTTTAACCATCTCTAAATCATGTGAAACAAACACCACGCATTTTTTAAATGCGGTAGCATAAGCTTTGAGACCCTCACTTACCATTTTCCTATTCTTTATATCTAAATGGCACTCAGGCTCATCTAAAAGCACTACTGATGCTTTCTGCATAAGCGTTTGGGCAATCAAGCATTTTTGTAGCTGACCTTGGCTTATTTCGTTTATATTTTTAGAAAGCAAATCAGACAAATAAAATGTTTGAACCAAAAAATTTAACATTTCTGTAGATTCTTCCTCTGAAGCATTTATCTGAATAAAATCCAACACAGAAAAAGGAAAATTAAATTGATAGCTTTGCCCTAAAAAAGCAAATAAATTGGGATGGTGCTTAAGCCCTTGAACGTAAATAGTTCCTTGATGAGGTATATTTCCTCTTAATGCTTGTAAAAAAGTAGATTTCCCTACTCCATTGTTGCCTAAAATAGCAATTATAGAGGGGAAATCTACAGATATTGAAAGATTTTTTATAAGTTTAGACGAACCAAAACCAACAGAAAAGTCTTCTAAAACCAACAAAGATTAATATTCATCTTCGTTAAACAAAAAATCTTCTTTTGTAGGGTAATCTGGCCATATTTCCTCTATACTTTCAAAAGGCTGACCATCATCTTCTAACTCTTCTAAATTTTCTATTACTTCTGCAGGTGCTCCTGTTCTGTCAGAAAAGTCAATCAACTCATCTTTTGTGGCAGGCCAAGGTGCGTCTTCTAGGTATGAGGCTAATTCTAATGTCCAATACATATTTTATTTATTTAAACTGTTCAACAACTAACTTTTGCCGAAAATAGAATTTTTTATCTACTAACAAAACATAAAATGAATATGTTTTACAATAAAGTGGATAAAACTCTTTTTTTAGCTTCTAATTTTTTCTCTAAGTCTCTTAATCTTTTAGCAAACATGTCGTTTATAGAATCGCTGCTAAGCTTTATATTCATTTGATCTTGATTTTCTTTAAACTGCTTTATTTCTTCTTCATTTTCTGAAATAAATCTTTTAAGTGTTTTTGCCAAAGAAACTGAGTCTAAACCAAATGATTTTTTTTCTTGATAATTTTGCAGGTTAGAATATTCATACAGAAACTCTATGGTTTGATAAAACTGCTCTCCTATTTTGCCCAACACTTTGCCATGTAATTTTCCAATATTATTCCATTGATCCTTAAACCCATGAATTTTTTTCAAATCAAACCTGGCTGTAGCATTTTTATATTCCAACAACTGAGCCAACACAACTTCTTTCTTTTTTAAAAGATCTTTGTTTATGTCTTTTGGAATACTTTTTTTTGTTGCTTTTTTAAGTTTTTCAAAGTAACAATCAAGGTTCTTTTTATACAAGTCAAAAAGAGTATCATAAGAAGCTTTAGAAATTGCTCCATTAGATTTCCAAAGTTCTACCAATTCATCTACTCTTGCTCTTGCATCTTTAAAACCTGCAGAATCTGAAATAGTTTCTAATTCTTTTATGATTTCTCTGTATTGTTGTGTTCTTACTTCTATAACTTCTTTTTGAGATTCAAAAAACTCTTTCTTTTGATTAAAAAAAGATTGCTTAAGTTCTTCGTATTGTAACGCAAATTTTTGATCTTCTTCTAAGGTAGCTTTACCTACCTTAATCCATTTTTGTTGGATCTCTTTTACTTCTTCGGTTGCTCTCCAATTGTTTTCATTAACAATTTTAGCTAAGCTCTCTAAAAGTATTTTTTTGATTTCTGCATTTCTTATTCTGTTGCTTTCAACTTTTTCAGTAAGTTCTAGCCTATACTTTTCTAATTTAGAAAACAACGTTTCTAAATCTCCTATGGCATCTAAAGCCTTTAGTTGATCTGATAGAAGAACTATTTTTGCTAGATAAGAACCTTTATTTTCTGTAGCGTCTATCTTTTCAAATACAGCATCTGCTTGTTTTTGAAATTTAAGAAACACATTTTTATAATGGCTCTCAGCATCAGTACTTTCTACACTTGGTAACTCTTTAAAATCTTCTCCAATTCTTTTGGCTAAGATTTTTCCTTCTATTATTTTGTAATTGGCTTGCACAGCAACACACTCTATAAATTATATAATCGCAAAACTATCTAAATAAGCCGTAATCAAAAATTAATTACGGATTATTTCATTATTAATTAAAAGCCAAAACCACTATTTTGGTTATTTTCCAAGATATTTTTAGGTACAACTAACGTTTCTTGAGATTCAGCCACCATTTTTATGCTGTAAACTGGGTTAGAAACATCATCTGTTAAAATAACTAATACTTCTGTTTGAGTTCCAATTTCTCTAGGACTAAATCTAAGATTCAATGTTTTAGATTCACCTGAGGCTAATTCTAAGACACCATCTAATCCAACACAATTGCATCCAGCATTAGAACTTTTAATTTTAACCAGTTGTTTTCCTGTGTTTTTTACTATTACTTCTTGATAACTTGTTTTGCCTTTTTCTACTTTACCAAAATTCAAAACTGTTTTTTGAAAAACAAGGCTTGGTTTTGGATTTTTAACCAATTTTACCATGGAATCTGAAGGCAAATCATTTTTAGAAATTACAACTCCCTTAATGACTAAATCTAGTTCTCCCTCTTTTGCATTGGAAGTTACATGTATATTTTTGTAAAAAGTACCAACCCTACCTTGGCTGTTGTAACTTACTTGTATTTCGCTTTCATCTCCGCTTGGAATGCCATCTTTACTCCAATTTGGGGTAGTACAACCACACTGAGGACGAACCTCACTTAGCTTTAGTGAATCTGATCCGTTGTTTTCAAAAGAAAATGTATAGTTTGCTAAATCTCCTTCTTTAACAAAACCAAAATCGTGAATTCTTTCTTTGAACTGAATACTTGCCTGACAAAAACCCAAACTAGAAACTGAAATAAGGGCACCCAATAAACAAATTTTGCTGTTTTTCATTTTTAACCTAATTTTATTTAGAAGTAAATTACAAAATAATTAAATAATATCAATTTGTGATTGCTATATTTGATTAAATACTCTAACAAAAAGCGTACTAGAAAATTGAAAGCACAAGAATTTCTCGAAAAATCTGGATTATCTAAAGCAGAAATAAAGCAAGATTACTATGTAGCTTGCCTAAGTAGAAACACCAGTGATATAGGTAGAAAAGAGGTTTTTATGGGTAAAGCCAAATTTGGAATCTTTGGTGGTGGCAAAGAGGTGCCACAGGTGGCTATGTCCCATTATTTTAATAATGGAGATTTGCGCTCTGGATACTATAGAGACCAAACCCTGATGTTTAGAATTGGAGCCATGACTCCGCAACAACTTTTTGCCCAACTTTATGCTCATACAGATATAAATCATGAACCTGTAAGTGGTGGCAGATTAATGACAGGACATTTTGGTACTCGTTTGTTAAATGATGATGGTACCTGGAAAAATCTTACAAAACTTAAAAATAGCTCAACAGACATTTCTCCTACTGCCGCTCAAATGCCCAGATTAGTAGGCATGGCTTATGCATCTAAACTTTACAGAGAAAACAAAAATATAACTAATTCAGAAAATTTTAGCATCAATGGCAATGAGATTGCCTACGGAACAATTGGAAATGCCTCCTGTGCTGAAGGAATGTTTTTTGAAGCAGTAAACGCAATTGGAGTAATGAGATGTCCAGCGTTTATTTCTATTTGGGATGATGGGTATGGAATTTCTGTTCCTAACGAAATACAATTTACAAAAGGAGATTTGTTTGAGCTTCTGCAAGGTTTTAAGAAAAATACTCCTGAAGACTCTGGGTTTATTGTAGAACAAGTATCTGGTTGGGACTACCCTAACTTAGTGCTTACGTACAAAAAACTGAGCAAAATATGTAGGGAGCTTCATGTGCCTGTAATATTGCATGTAAATGAATTAACTCAACCTGGTGGACACTCTACTTCTGGCTCTCACGAACGTTACAAAAGTAAAGAAAGATTAGACTGGGAATTAGCCTATGATTGCAATAAAAAAATGCGTGAGTGGATGTTACAATCTGAATTATTTGTTGAAAGTGAGCTATTAGAAATTGAAAATGAATCATTAAATCAAGCAAAAGATGAGCGTAACAAAGCCTGGAATGCCTACAATAGCGATATAAACAAAGATAAAGAGTATGTTTTAAATCTTATAAAAAACTGTAAAATTGGTACTTCTGAAACAAAAACTGATGTGCTATGCAGTGAACTAAGTAAAAAACTTTTTCCTCAAAGGTCTGACATTTTAAAAGTGGCTAAAGAGTTTATGAGAGCCACACTAAATGAACAAAATGAAAACAGAGATGCTTTGGTAAAATGGCATACTGAAGAGCGAAAAAGAAACCACCAAAGATATAGCTCTTGGCTACATGCTAGTACACTCCTGTCTGCTATACATGTAAAAGAAATACCGGCTACTTTTGATGAAGATAGTCCGTTTGTAGACGGTAGAGAAATATTGCAAGACTTTTTTCATAAAATACTTACAAAGCACCCAGAAACACTTGCTTTTGGAGAAGATGTTGGTAAAATTGGAGATGTAAATCAAGCTTTTTCTGGTTTACAAGATACTTTTGGAGAGTCTAGAGTTTTTGATACAGGTATAAGAGAATGTACCATTGTTGGGCAAGCCATTGGTTTGGCTCTTAGAGGATTTAGACCTATTGCAGAAATACAATATTTAGATTATATCATGTATGCGTTACAAATTTTATCAGATGATTTGGCAACGCTGCAATACAGATCTTATGGAGGTCAAAAGGCTCCTGTTATAATACGTACAAGAGGACATAGACTAGAAGGGGTATGGCACTCTGGATCCCCAATGAGTACTATAATAAGTAGTGTTAGAGGTGTTTATGTTTGCGTACCTAGAAACATGACTCAAGCTGCGGGTATGTACAACACCTTATTGCA
>JAYVIQ010000218.1:0-3827 GCA_043770215.1 Cytophagales bacterium
GACATAAAATTTCTTACTAATCATAGCAATAGCAAAATCATTCATAAAGAGAAACAACTGTTTTTAGGGGTTGTAGGTATATTTTTGTATGTGGGCGGAGAGGTAGCCATTGGATCTCATTTAAGTGAGTATCTACAATTAGAACATATTGCAAATTTTGATAAAATTACTGCGGAGCGCTACACTGCCTTGTATTGGGGTGGCGCAATGGTAGGGAGATTTTTGGGGGTAGCTTTCTTGTCTAAACTAGAAAGAGGTACAAAAAGAACCATCATTTTATTTCTAACACTTATGTGCTTTTTTTTAGGTTTGAGTATCTCCAATAGCTATAGTATTTCTTTGGTATTTACATGTTTATTTATCTTTAATATTATAGGCTTTAGATTGGGTGCGGGTAGATCTGCTAAAACATTAGGTATTTTTGGTGCAGCCGCAATAATTTGTATAGCAGTAAGCATCATTAATACTGGAGAAATCTCTATGTGGTCTATAATTATGATAGGTATGTTTAATTCTATTATGTTTCCTACCATATTTAGGTTAGGTGTAGATAATTTAAAATCCAAAACAAGTATGGGTTCTTCTTTGTTGGTATTAGCAATAGTAGGAGGTGCTTTGGTGCCCTCTGTACAAACCTATTTGGTAACAGACATGGGACTATCTCTTCAAAATAGTTTTATTATTCCAGCCCTTTGCTACGTATTTGTTTCTTACTATGGCTTTAGCATTTATTTAAAAAATGGATAACACCTCATACTTACAAATAGAAAATCTGACAAAAATCTACAACAACATACCTGTTTTAGATAATTTGAATTTAAGGCTTAATAGATTTGAGAAATTAGGGATAATAGGACTAAGTGGTTCTGGAAAATCTACGTTACTAAAGCTTATTTTTGGTTTGTTAAATAAAGATGGAGGTCAAGTATATTTAGAAAATGACAAAGTAAAAGATAGGTCAGAGGTTTTGGTGCCCGGAGACGATAGAGTGAAGTATGTACGTCAGAATTATGAACTTTTTCCAGACCATACCGTTTTTGAAAATATAGAGCATCATATCCGATTTCATACCAAAGAATACATAAACAAAAGAA
The DNA here is from genome assembly GCA_043770215.1 of Cytophagales bacterium. Taxonomy (GTDB): domain Bacteria; phylum Bacteroidota; class Bacteroidia; order Cytophagales; family JAAEPT01; genus JAYVIQ01. The sequence goes on from JAYVIQ010000218.1 coordinate 1,095, forward strand.
TCTACAAGCTACTAAAAGCCTTTGATATAGAAGGTGTTGCAAATGTAAAATCTAAACTAATTTCTGGCGGAGAGCAACAAAGAGTGGCAATATGTTGCTCACTTGCACAATCTCCTAAATTGCTTTTATTAGATGAGCCTATGGCGCATTTAGATCCCATAAATGCCAGGCAAATAAAGACGTATTTATGGAATTTTATTAACAAAGAGAAAATAACCACTATTTTTGTTACACACTCCTCAGAAGACGCTTTGGCATATGCTTCTAAAATAGCAGTAATTCATAAAGGAAAAATTGTAGAGTTGGGTAGCCCTATGGATTTATACAACACTCCCAAAAAGAAAGTTACCGCTCAGCTTCTTGGTCTAGTAGGTAAGGTTTCAGGTTTATTTCTAGAAGGACTTAAGGATACTAAAAAATACTATTTTGTAAGGCCTGAGCATGTGATATTGGTAGAAAAAGGAATTCCTTTTGATGTATCAGAGGTTAAATATTTGGGCGTTAACTACATCTTAACCCTAAAGAAAGAGAAAAACATACTTTATGTTTATTCTAACATTTTTATAGAAGCAGGAGAAAAAGTGAGTGTCTTTGTAGACGCAACAAAATTAATTTCTTGTACATAATTTTTTATAGACCTAAATAAATTAAAAACTCTTTCCAATACCTATGATTAGAGTGTTCATTGAGTAGTTTTGGTTTGTAGATATATACAAAGGCAGCTCTGTTCTAATTATCAAAGGCTTAATATCTAGGTAATAAAATTTGATTTGAAATTCTACACCAATACCTGCATCTGCTAAAATTTTCTGGTTTTTAGTATTTGAGACTAATGATCCAGCATCAGCAAAAACAAGGGGTGCTATACTTAGGTAGTTTGACAAATTGCCTTTTGTTTTAATAAAGCCACCAAAATCTAATTCTGCGTTTATAGATGCACCGCTTGTACTTAATCTATAGTTTTTGCTTCCGTTTTGAATTAAAATCCCTGAAAAAGCCCGTAGATTTAATCCTCCAGCACTATGGTATTTTAAAAATCCATTAGAAGTACTTACTAAGTCTTGATTCAAGATGCCCTCAGCTCTAGATATTCTTCTTTTGTATAATTCTTCTGGATTAGCCCCATAAGCGTATAAAGAAGACTCTAGGGGAGTATTTCCGTAACCTAATCTACCAAAAAAACGTGTATTTAATTTTAACTTTCCTAAAGTAGTTCTATTTACATTTTGCAATTCTAGGTATCCATAGTTGTAGTCGCTTTTAAAACCTGGTGTTCTACATGTAACATCCATTTTTCCAGATCCAATGGAGTAATTATAAGCCCTTGCAAAATTTATATTAAAATTGTTGTTCCATAAAGTAGGAGGGTAGCTATTTTGCATTAAAAAATAGTTTGTGTAATCTTTGTCTAGTAGAGTAAATGTTTGGTGGTAAATACTTAAGTAAGAACTTTTTTCAGCCTGTAAATCTCTTTCTTTGAATCTTTTGGAAAAACCTAATTGAGTTTTGAAAATGCCAGCGTCTACTACAACTTGTTCTTGAGATTCTAATCCTCGCCAAATTTTTCTTAGGTTTTGATCAAGCCTAGTATCTATAGAAAATAGATGCGATTTATTTATTATTGGCTCATCTGTATCTTGTTTTAATAGTTTTGTATTGTAGTTTGCGGTGATTGAGTATCTATTGAGCATTTTAAAATAGCTGCCTTCTATATGAGCGCCAAGTTTAAGGCCATCTTGTGCGTAATAAAAAATATCTGGTCTCCAAAAGTTTTCTGTTTGGTACCAATTTGGTGTGTTTTTTACTCTATGGTCAAACTGAAAACGGTATTTTTTTTTCCATTGGTTGTTTGCCAAGTTTACATCTGCAAGATAATGAGAGCTGTCTATGAATATATTGGTAACCTCTTCGTTTAAAAATATTTTGGCGGTGTATGTTTCTTGTAACTTATCCCACCCATACCATTTTTCTAGAATAGAGTCTTTTGTTTCTTTTTGATACCATGTATTTGGAATATGATAGCTGTACGTTTTTCCTGATTGGGTTTTTATACTAAAATCTATAGGCATTTGCATAGTGCCTAACCTTCTAAAGAGAATTTCATATTCTCCTTTATGCTGGCCGGCCCTTACTTTTTCTACCGAATAATCTATGTATTTGGTAGTTTCTAACCACTCATCAAAAAACCAATTTAGATCTGTTTTGGAAAAATGTATCATTGTTTTTCTAAAATCCTCTGGGTACGGATGCTTCATTTTCCAGGTATCAAAATAATACTTCATGGCCTCTAAGAATTTTTCTTCACCCAAAACATAGCGCAAATTGTACAGCATTACACCCGTTTTGTAATATACCAGTCCGTAACCACCGCCATGCCTAGTAGCGCCGTTGAAATCAGAACTATGGGTATTTAGAGCGTGATCATACCCTTCTAAAATCCACTTGATGTATGGGTAATATAAGCGTTCATATCTATTTTCTGATGGGTTTAAATGTTTTAGCATCCATTTTTGTTTGCTGTCTTTTTTTATAAATTCTTTATAGTTTATAGATTCTCCATTTATTTTGTCTAAACTCCAAACGGTTAAAAACTGCGTAAATCCTTCATCCATAAATGCTCTGTAGGTTTCGTTAGAGCCTATCATGCCATAAAACCACATATGCCCCATTTCGTGCGCCAATAATCCTTGGTGTCCTGGGTAGGTGCCATTGTCTAAAGTAAGCATTGGGTAC
>JAYVIQ010000219.1:0-5423 GCA_043770215.1 Cytophagales bacterium
CTAAAAATTATTTATTGGTTTGTGAGCACCCACACGTATATACTCTAGGCAGAAGCGGAGACAAAGAAAATTTATTGATAGATGCTTTGCAGTTGGTAAAAAAGGAGGCTAAGTTTTTTGAGGTAGGTAGAGGAGGAGACATTACTTACCATGGTCCAGGGCAGATAGTTATATATCCTATTTTAGATTTAGATAATTTTTTTACAGACATACATAAATACTTACGTTTTTTAGAAGAGGCTGTAATTATGACTTTGGCAGAATATGGTGTTTTAGCTGGTAGAATAGATGGGCTAACAGGCGTTTGGTTAGACCACGAAAAACAGATTTTTCCAAGAAAAATATGTGCTTTAGGCGTCAAAGCTAGCAGATGGATAACCATGCATGGATTGGCACTGAACGTAAATACCGATTTAAGTTATTTTGGAAACATTGTACCATGTGGTATTGTAGGCAAAGCGGTAACTTCTTTGCAAAATGAATTTGGCCAATTGTTGCATGTACAAGAGGTCTCTCAAAAATTAGTAGCAAACATTGTAAAAATGTTTGATATGGAGCAACAATAAATTTAAGTAATGGAAACCAACCAAGTTATTTTAGTTACTGGAGCAAGTAGTGGCATTGGAGAAGCAATTGCCATACATTTGCATCAAAAAGGGCATATTGTTTATGGTTCTGGCAGAACAGCGCACGGGCTTCATACAAGTGGATTTAGATTTATATCCTTAAATGTAAATGATTCTGAAAGCGTAAATAATGCTGTAGAGTATATCATTCAAAAAGAAACTAGATTAGATGTATTGATAAATAATGCTGGAATTGGTTTGGCAGGAGCTGTAGAAGAGGTAGATGAAGAATCTGTAAAACATATATTTGATACCAATATTACAGGAGTTTACAGAACATGTAAAGCAGTTTTGCCTCAAATGAGAAGGCAAAAAAGTGGTAAGATTATAAATATTGGTTCTATTGCTGGTATGATAGGATTGCCATATAGGTCTTTTTACAGTGCTTCTAAATTTGCTATAGAAGGGTTTTCAGAAGGTTTAAGTATGGAGGTAAAACAATTTGGAATAAAAGTAGTTCTTGTACAGCCTGGAGATATGAAAACTAGTATAAACCAAAATAGAATAGAAGTAGATGGAGGTCAAGACTCTCCCTACTTAGAAAGTTTTAATTATGTTCGTTCTAAATTTAGTAATGCGGTAGATAATGCATTTGAACCAATTGTAATTGCAAAAATTATAGATCAGATTATTAATGACAAAAGACCAAGTTTTAGGTATATAAAAGGCTCTTTTTTTGAATATCTAACCTGTTTTTTGAAAAGTACACTGTCTTTTAGATCGTTTGAAAAAGCTGTAACTTCTTATTATAAAATGGGTAAAATAAGGAATTAATATGAAACAAATCATATTTTTAGATATCGAAACTGTGCCTTTTTCAAACAATTATGATGCCTTGTCTGATAGACTAAAATCTAATTGGTCTAGAAAAGCGAATTATTTACGTACAGATGCTTTTGATAGTGATAATGTTTTGTACACAACTAAAGCTGGTATTTTTGCTGAATTTGGTAGAATAGTATGTATAAGTGTAGGTATTTTGGTTCTTTCTGAGGCAGGAAAACAAGTTAGAATAAAATCTTTTTTTGGACACAATGAAAAACAATTGTTGCTAGAATTCACAGACCTCATAAATACCAAAATGAAAAGCAAAGACATCTTTTTTTGTGCCCACAATGGCAAAGAATTTGATTTTCCATATTTATGCAGAAGATTGCTCATTAATAGATTAAACATTCCAGAAGTATTAAACATTTCCAATAAAAAACCTTGGGAAATAAAACATTTAGATACTTTAGAAATGTGGAAATTTGGAGATTACAAGCATTATACATCATTAGATTTGTTGGCAGCAGTTTTTGAAATCCCAACGAGCAAAGATGATATAGATGGGAGCCAAGTGGCTAGTGTATATTATGGAGAAGAGAACGGAATAGAAAGAATTAAAAAGTATTGTGAAAAAGACGTAGCTGTTTTGGCTCAAGTTTATTTAAGTTTAACTAGTCAAGAACACATACCAGATGATGGTTTTGTGTTTGTTTAGCTTGCTTTAGTTATACAATACGGTATACAAGTTTAAGGAAGTTGCAATTAATAACCATATAAAGTAAGGTGCCACTAGTGCACTTTTAAACCCCATTTTAGCCCAATTCTCGAAAAGGAAATACCCCATGAGCACCGTTAGCGCGCTTATAACTACCAGAGAAAGACTCATGTAATGAAAGTAAAAAAAAATAGGATTCCAGCATACATTCAAAATCCATTGAAACACAAAAAGTGCCACAAGTAGTGTTTTATTTTCTGTTTTTGTCCATAAATAACTCATGTAAATTGCAAAAAGCACCATAATACTTGTCCAAGCTGCACCAAAAACCCATCCAGGTGGAGTCCAAGGGGCTTTGTTTAAATTTTTGTACCAATCAGAGATTACTGCTTCTTTGGTTATTAAACTTCCTAAACCAAGAGCACCAAAATTTATTACAAGAAAGGAGATTAGACGAACCATCATAAGTTTTTTCTATTTATGGTGAAAGATACTAAATATAATTGTTTTAATCCTTTGCTTTTATAAGCCTGTAAAAAAAGATTGAATCAAAATCTTGTTGAAATCAATTCAAACAATAGTAGGAATAATTCAAGTGACTATTGGGAGCATAATTTATGAGGTTAAAAGAGATTCTAACCACTTATTTTATGTTTTGTAAAATTTTAACTTGTAGAACAACCCAATATTGAATAAATGAATCATAACTTTAGAAATCAACAACCGACAAAATTAATTTTTCTGTATCTTTGAAAAGAATAAGTTTTGGAATAAAAAAAGTACAAAAGGGTTCTATTTCCAGGATTAACCTTTTGTTTAAAATGTTATAATTAGTAGTAAATAAACAAATTGCTAAAAAATAGAATGAATACATTAGAAGATAATTTATCTAAAATAAATACTCAAATACCTCCACAAGTAACTTTAGTGGCTGTGTCTAAAACACAGTCCATAGCTATTGTTCAAAAAGCATATGATCTAGGCATTCGTATTTTTGGCGAAAACAAAGTACAAGAAATGACAGAAAAATATGAAGCATTGCCTAAAGATATTGAGTGGCATATGATAGGACATTTACAAAGCAATAAAGTAAAATACATTGTACCCTATGTTTCTCTCATTCATGGTACAGATAGCAAAAGTCTCTTGAAAGAGATTTCTAAGCAAGCCCAAAAAATAAAAAGACCAATAAATTGCTTATTACAAGTACATGTGGCAAAGGAAGAAACTAAATTTGGATTCTTGCCACAAGAAATTTTAGATTTTGTTTCTGAAACAGATTTTGAAAAAGATTACCCTTTTGTACATATTAAAGGGCTTATGGCTATGGCAAGCAATACAGAGGAAACTAGTCAAATTAAAAAGGAGTTTGATTTAGTAAAGGACTTGTTTGATGCTTTAAATAAAGAAAAAAAATCTAATGTAATTAGTATGGACATACTTTCTATGGGAATGAGTGGGGATTATAAAGTAGCCATAGACTGTGGCAGCAACATGGTAAGGGTAGGTAGTAGTATATTTGGGCATAGAAATCATACAGTATGAAAATTCAATTAATTATAGCAAGTTTTTTAGGTTTTTTTGGGGTGGCATTAGGTGCTTTTGGTGCTCATGCACTTAAATCTATATTAGAATCTGTTGGCAAAATAGAGCAGTTTGAAACAGCAAATAAGTACCATTGGTACCATACTTTTGCTGTCTTTTTGTGTGCTTGGTTTTTTTATCAAACACAAAACAATACTTTTTCTGTGAGTGCTTGGTTGTTTTTAGTAGGTATTTTTGTATTTAGTGGTTCTTTATATGCGTACTCAATTACAGGTCTAAAACAATTTGCAATGATTACTCCAGTTGGTGGTCTATTTTTTTTAATTGCCTGGGGATTAATGGTATATGGTATTATTTACTCAAAACTGTAAATCCCAGACTATACTATTTCATTGCCAGATAATATAGATAACCCATTTTATTAAAGCATTAAATGTTTGTAGCCCCAAGTAATTTTAGTTACGCATTATTATAAGCACAAATTTTTTATTCAGCACCAAAATTAAATAGAATTCCCAATGCTCAAATTTAGTACTACTGCTCCAATTTTGTAAATCCCTTGTTGAACTAAACCTTCGGTAGCTAGTATTTCCGTCTATAATGTATACCTTTAAGTTGTAATATATAAAAATTATTTACCCTGACAAAAAAAGACACCCTCAGAAATAAGGGAAAGTAAAACGATCAATGTAGCTCGTCGCCAAGTGCCAGGCTTTAAGTCTTTGTTGTACAGATTTGAACGCAGTATATCTGTATTAGGTAGGAGTAAAACGACCTATGAAAGCTATGGTAGATGCATTGCGGCAATATCCTTGCATTATGGAAAACTACCCACAGAGCTAGACCCAGAGCAAGTATACAAATACCCTTTTATGCTTCAGAAACAAAGCCTTACACCCTCCCAAACGTATTTCAAACACACCGTTTATGGACTCAGGTTTCAAAACTGGCAAAACATACGAAAAGATGGCAAGTTTCTTTTCTCTGTAAAAGCCATGAGCAAGGTATTTAGGGCAAAATATCTTGCAGAGATTGGTAAAAATATAGCGCTAGACCCCAATATACGCAAGGCACTCTATAAAAAAGAGTGGGTAATTTATGCCAAACGCCCTTTTGGAAGTCCAAAATCTGTGGTAGAATACTTGGGAAGATATACCCATAAAATTGCCATCTCAAACCATAGAATCTTAGGTATAGACAAAAAAACGGTAAGCTTTAGTTACAAAGACTACAAACAAGGTGGGCAGAAGAAAGTAATGACGCTTACTCATGCTGAGTTTGTACGCAGGTTTGCCCAGCATATATTGCCCAAGCGTTTTGTAAAACTACGCCATTATGGTTTTTTGAGCAGCACTTGGAAACGTAAAAAGCTGAAAGACCTACAAGAAAAACTTAAAGTAATACAGCCAGAAACAAAGTCAAAATCTAGGTTTAGAAAATGCCCCTGCTGTAAGACGGGCAATTTGATTATGATAGAACAGTTTGGCAAAAGAGGTCCGCCTACAAAACAGGCTTTGGGCACTAGCCAACCTCATATTCCATGCATAAACTAAGTTGTGGGTAGGGGAAGGTATGCGTAAAAATTAGGCAAAAGGCTAATAACTAGACAAAAACAGACCAATAATAAAAGCAGATACAAAAATCTGCTTCTACACCCAGCTTTTTAAACTACGACATCTCCATAATAACCCGCTACCAAAGCTTCCGTTCAACCTAGTTTTCATGGCTTGTGCTGCGCACACCACGAAAACTTAGCTGTTAGCAGTAGT
>JAYVIQ010000220.1:0-3750 GCA_043770215.1 Cytophagales bacterium
TTTTGGGCGAAACCCTATCGGGTCAGGCTCTACGCTCTCGCTTTTGTTGCTGAAAAAGCAACAAAGAGCTCCGCTTCGATCCTTTTCGCAAAAAAAAAAATAGGTGCTGGTATCAAAGCGGATATTCACAAAAAATATTAAACAAAAACAAATTAACTAAATTTACCTCCATTCTTCCCGCATCCAGACATCAGGCAAAACACCGGATTGCGTTTGTTGGTAATCTTTTAAGCTGCATGGGATAAATTCATTTTTAATTTTAACCCACCATTTTTCTGACTTTTTACTTCTCACAAAAGTAATTGGCTCAGATAAAAAACTATTTTCTACTATAAACTCTGTTACATCATTGCTCAAATCTTCTTTTACTCTAGCATAAAAGCCCTCTATAACATACCAAATTTGAACTGCCAAACCATGGGCAGATAGTTCATTGAGGTCTTCTTCTTCTCTATATCCTGAAAAAATAAAGCACTTTAATGAATTGCTTACGCCAGAAAACCAGGTAAGCTGGCAAGCCTCTTCTACCGTAAGACCAAATGGAGAGTGTGTGGCATTGGCTGGAAATTCATTGGATTTTATTGCACTCGCGTCCATAGATATGATGTGGCAATTCCTTAAAATAGGTTCTGCGCTTAAAATATCTTTCTTTAGGGCGCCCAATCTAATCTCTTCAAAAGAAAGTTTATCAAAAACAGTTTTGATATCTGGACTTACCAAATAGCTTTGGTAGGCTAGTAATTTTAAACGTTTTAATCCGTTTGAAGGGTAATTTATCAATTCATTTACAAAGTTTTCATCTGCAAATGATTTATTGTCTAAATCTAATTTTCTATCTATTAGGGCTATGTTTATTTTCTCAGAAAGATTTTCATCTACCATAGTTTTGTAGCTTTGAAATACAAAATCTTGGGAGCTATTGATAATTATTGGTAAAATTCCTTTATGAATCAAGAATCTAAATACCTCATTAAATCTTAGAATAGTGTCTGCATAGTTTGGACCAGGCCTTAAACAACCTAAATCTGCTACTTGGTATGAAACATTTGATTTTTTAAGTTTATATAATTGCTTTCTTACAGAGGTAGTTTCTAGAACATTATTTTTTGTTCCTCTATTATCATCAATTGAAAAGAGAGCAATTTGAACGTTGTCTAATTCTGGGAAACTTTCTTCAAAAACATATATAGAATGATAAGTACAATCTTGTGGAAGTGTTTTTTTCCAATCATAGTCTAAAATCACTTGATCAAAAAGCAATGCAAAATCTAAATTATTATCCATAGTGACTTCAATTTACGGTTAGTTTTTGAGTTGTAAAAACTTTGGTGATTTATTTATACCAACCTAAAAGCAATCTTACTTTAAGCTTTCTGCCATATCTAATAGTTTTTTGCTCGTTTTCCAATTTCTAGTGGTGGCGTTCACTTTTAATTTAGACTCAAAAAAACCATTGTTTAGTTTTGTATTTCCATACCCATTTGGGCAATAGATATGTAGCGTTGTATCTATCAATAGAAATGAATCTTCTCCAAATTTCAACTCTTTTATTTGCTCGTGAAACCCTTCTTTTGGTTTGGCAGATAAAAAAGTGAGGTGTAAAAATGACTCGTCTATGTCGTCAGTATTTGAAAATGGATTTTGTGCTATGATATTGCTCAGCTCTTGATGTTCTAAGACAATAACAGGAACTTCGAAAGAAAATTTATCTAGTATGGCTGCTGAAATAGATATTTCTAAATCATGAGTAGAGGTATCTTTTTTTTGGAAAACAATATTGCCACTTTGGATATATGTTTGCACATTTTCTAAGCCAATCTCAAACATCAATACTTTTAAAGCATCCATTTTAATGACTCTATGCCCACCTACATTTATACCTCTTAGTATGGCTATGTATGTTTTCACTTATTTTTTGATTAAAATAAAAAGCCCAAATCTAAGAAATGGGCTTTGTTTTACTTTTGGTATCCTTCTGGGTAATAAATGGTGTCTGATAAACTGGCTTGTGGCGGAACCATAGGAAATACATTTTCTGATTTATGTACTTTAGCATGTATAAAGTAGGGGCCATCATGGTTTTGAGCTTCATGAATGGCTTTCTTTAAATCTGCTAAGTTATCTACTGCACACGCTTTCATTCTAAAAGCTTCCGCTAACTTTTTAAAGTCTGGATTTACCAAATCTACACCGCTGTAATTATTATCATAAAATTGTTCCTGCCATTGCCTAACCATGCCCAAATAAGTATTGTCTAAGAGCATAATTTTTACAGGGTAACCTTCTTGCACCAAGGTCATTAATTCTTGAATATTCATTTGAATGCTTCCGTCTCCAGAAACACACCAAACTTCTTTGTCTGGGCAGGCAGCTTGCGCTCCCATAGCAGCAGGTAATCCAAATCCCATAGTACCTAAACCACAAGAAGATAAGAAATGATTTGGTTGCATACGACGTAAATACTGAGCAGCCCACATTTGGTGCTGACCTACATCTGTGGCAATAATTGCATCGGAAGGTAAAAATTTATCTAAGGTAGACAGTACAGTAATTTCGTTCCATAACTCTTCGTTAGCTTCACGCAAGGGATATTTTTCACGTTCTGTGTTTAGGAAAGCAATCCAATCTTGTCTGGTCTGTTTGTTTTCCGCAGATCTAGTATCTGGGCACTCGTCTAATAAACGTTTTAAATCAGCATGTAAAAAGACATCTGCTTTAACGTTTTTACTATCTTCTGAAATGTCTATGTCTACGTGTATCACTTTTGCATTTGGTGCAAAAGTAGCTAGTTTACCAGTAATTCTATCATCGAATCGTATGCCTAAAGCTATAATCAAATCTGAAGTTTGCACTGCTTCGTTTGCATATTTCATTCCATGCATTCCTAACCACGAGTAATATAAAGGGTTATCATGCTCCAAAGCACCTATGCCTAATATTGTTGAAATAGTAGGGATTTGCTCCCGAGATACAAACTCACGCAACTCATCCCATGCTTCTGCCATTAATACTCCATGACCAGCAATTATTAATGGTTTTTTTGCCGCTTCTACTAGTTTTCTGGCAGCTTCTAGCTCATCTCTATGCACTTTAAATGGCTGGTTACGAACAGGTACTTGTACTAAATCTTCCCAGTTATCGTCTAATTCTATTATTTGGTTTTGAATGTCTTTTGGTACATCTATTAAAACCGGCCCTGGTCTATCATGGATTGTAATTCTATACGCATCTACAAAAATATCTGCCGCTTTAGATAAATCAGTGATTAAATATGTTTTTTTGGTAATAGGAATACAAATACCTGTAATGTCTGTTTCTTGAAATGCATCTGAGCCTATTAGTGAAGTTGCTACTTGACCAGTGACAGCAATCATAGGCACAGAATCTGCATAAGCATCTGCAATACCTGTTACAAGGTTAGTTGCTCCGGGTCCTGAGGTAGAAAGACAAAACCCTGGCTTACCAGTAATTCTTCCAACAGCATTAGCCGCAAGTGCTGCACCTTGCTCATGTCTAACCAACACATGTTTCAATCCGCTTTTTGGCAACGCATCATAAATAGGTAAAATAGCACCCCCTGGGTAAGCAAACATAGGTTGCGCACCTAGTTTTTTTATGATCCTACAAATGTATTCTGCTCCTGTTATTTTCATATATTTTAACCACTTGGTGTGGGGATTTTAATATTATTAATAGCTTTACATTGAAATTTAATAGTGCAACACACAATTTTGTACTATTTATCAGCAA
>JAYVIQ010000221.1:0-4951 GCA_043770215.1 Cytophagales bacterium
AATTCCACTACTGGTACAATTACGGATATTTACATTTTCTTTTTACATATGTAACCTTCACAAGCTTCTTATGATTTTCTGTTTGGTTTAGTTTTTAGATTGTTTACAGACAATAAAATATCCTAATAAGGAAAATAGTATAATGTTTGCAACTTTTGTTGAACCACTACCCATAAGTATTCAAAGATTCAAAGAGCAAAATAGTAATTTTTTTTTATTTTTTAATGGGTAAACGGTTTCATCTTTAATTGAATCCAAAAGTTCGTTTTTTATTTCTGGTTTGATTCGTTTTTTTTTAAATAAGTACTCTTTTGTTCAAGATGATTATATTCATTTTATTGTCTTCAAGATAAATACAATAATTATTGTGTTTCTATTCTTTTTTGAAGCAAAATACTGGGTAATATTATTTTTTTTGGGGTTAAACTTGGGTGATAGCATTGGAATAATTTTTTTTATGGGATTTTAAACCACCTCATTATATTATTGATAATTAGATATTTAACTTATGTAAATCCCTTTTGTGGAAAACTTTTGGTGTATTTGTGTCACAATGTGGATAGATGTGGGGCAAAGTGGTTGAATTTTATTTTGCAATTCTGCACATTTGTAAAACAAAAAGGTTAAAAAGTTAAATGGCTTATTTCTCAGGTGAATATGAGTGTAAAATCGACGCAAAAGGCAGGATTGTCTTACCGGCGAAGCTAAAGGCAAAGTTGCCCGAAGTGAACTCATCTGAGTTAGTTATTCAACGTGGTTTTGAGCCTTGCCTTGTTATTTATCCAATGCTTGAGTGGAAAAAGGTATTCAATAAAGTTTCTGGCTTAAGCGAGTTCGACAAAGAGTTCAGAACATTTCAAAGGAATTTCTTACGAGGTGCAACTGAAGTAGATATGGATAACAATGGTAGGATTTTATTGCCTAGAACAATGACCAAGTTTGCCGAAATTGATGAGGAAGTAATGGTGGTAGGTGTAGGAAATAGATTAGAAGTCTGGAATCCAGATAAATATGAAGCATTTCTTATCAAAGACCAAGACCAATTTTCTGATTTAGCACAAAAATATTTAGCTGGAAATAATGAGTAAATACCATGTACCTGTACTATTGTCTGAATGCCTTGATGGATTAAATATTAACCCAGAAGGCATATATGTAGATGTTACTTTAGGAGGGGGGGGGCATACAATGGCCATAGCTGCTTTGCTAACTACTGGTAAAATTTATTCATTTGACCAAGATGATGAAGCAATTGCTAATGTAGAGCCTACTGAAAAGGTACAGCCCATAAAAGCTAATTTTCAAAACATAAAGAAGTTTTTGCGTTTGTATGGGGTAACTAAAATAGATGGTCTTTTGGCAGATTTAGGTGTTTCCTCCCATCAAATAGATACGCCAGAAAGAGGGTTCTCATATCGTTTTCCGGAAGAAAAATTAGATATGAGAATGAATCCTGAAGCAGAATTAAATGCAGCAATTATTTTAAATCAATATAGCGAAGATGCCTTACACAAAATGTTTGGTATGTACGGCGAGGTAAAAAATGCAAAAACACTAGGTTTAGCTATTGTTCGAGCAAGGGTTCAAAAAGAATTTGAGACTATACAAGATTTGTTGGATGCCATAGGTCATTTAGTTCCATTTAAGATACGCGCAAAGTATTTAGCGCAAGTGTTTCAGGCACTCCGTATAGAAGTAAACCAAGAAATGCAGGTGCTAGAAGATATGTTGATGCACACAGCAGATTTACTAAAACCAGGGGGTAGACTTGTAGTTATGTCTTACCATAGTTTAGAAGATAGATTAGTAAAGAACTTTATCCAAAAAGGGAAATTTAAAGGAGATGTAGAAAAAGATTTATATGGCAATGACATTAAACCTTTTGAAATAGTTGGTAGAAAACCAATAGTGGCTAATGAACAAGAACTAGCAGTAAATAATAGAGCAAGAAGCGCAAAACTAAGGGTGGCAGAAAGAATAGAAAGCAAATGGCAGAGAACAGACCAATAGAAGAAAAAAAGGTTGTTAAACCAAAAGCAAGTCAGCCCTCTTTATTTACACAGTTAGAGGATAAACTTACTTTTGAAACTATTTTTTTGCCAGAAAACTATTCTAAGTATGTACTCAAGTTTTTATGGTTTGTTCTTTTAGGTTTTATATACATATACAATGCTCATGTTAGCGAAAGGTTTAGCAGAGAGCATGATAAGCTAGTCAAATTAATAGATGACTACAGGACGCACTATACAACACTGCATGCAGATTTAATGTATGAAAGTAAAGAATCTGAAGTGGCTAGAAAAGTAATTACAATAGGACTAACAGATAATACAGCACCTAAAAAATTAATAGTGAACACCCAAAAATGAGCATTAAAGTACAAATAGTAACCAGAATTAGGCTAGTGATCATTTTTATGGTCTTGTTTAGTGGCGGTATTGTGTACAGAATTGTGAAAATTCAAATTTTGGATAAAGATATTTGGGTAAAAAAAGCTGAAAAAGCGCATATCAGGGTTATGCCTATAAAAGCAACAAGAGGAAATGTACTTTCTGATGAAGGTGGGTTATTGGCTACTTCGCTCCCTTTTTATAGAGTTGCTTTTGATCCTATGGTATCTAAATTAAATGATGAGAAAAAAGAAATTTATAAATTAGGGATAGATTCTTTGTGCATTAATTTAGCAAAGTTTTTTAGAGATCATTCTGCATCGCACTACAGAGAACTCATTAGTAATGCAAGGGTAGAGGGTAGAAGGTATTTGCTATTAAATAAAAAACAAATAAATTTTTCAGAAAAAAAGGAACTCGAAAAATGGCCTATTTTTAGAGATGGAAAAGTAGATGGAGGTGTTATTTTTGAAAAAGTAGAACGTAGGTTTATGCCCTATGGTGGCTTAGCAGCTAGAACTATAGGTAAAATCACATTGGACCGTAAGTTAGTCAAAGGTCAATTTGGTTTGGAGTATAGTTTTAATGATGATTTGAGTGGGGTAGACGGTAAACAGCTCTTTGCAAAAATAGGTGGTGGTGTATGGAAACCAATCTCAGATGACTACATCATAGATCCAAGACAGGGTCATGATTTGTCTACCACAATAGATGTAGACATACAGGATTTTGCAGAAGAAGCTGTACGCAATGCTGTAATGGAAAATGAAGCAGATCATGGATGCGCCATAGTTATGGAAGTAGCTACTGGAGACATAAAAGCACTTGTAAACATAGACCAAGTAAAAAAAGCCGGGTTTTATGAATACAAAGAAGTATACAACTGGGCTGTTGGTAGAAACAGCGAGCCAGGCTCTACTATGAAGCTAGCTTCAGTTATGGCTTTATTAGAAGAAAGTGAGCGTATAACTTCCAAAACTAAAGTAAACACAGGAAATGGATCTGTAAAATTTTACAATGCAACCATGAAAGATTCTAAGGCAGATGGTCATGGTATAATCACCTTAAAAGATGCCTTTAAAGTATCATCCAATATAGGTATTGCTAAAATGGTGAACCAAACTTTTTACAATAAAAAACAACTGCAACAAAAATATATAGATTATTTACAAAAGTTTCATTTGACAGATCAATTGGATTTTCAGTTAAAAGGAACGGCTAAGCCACATGTAAAAAGCCCTGATAGTACCTCTTGGAGTGGTATTTCTTTGCCATGGATGTCTATTGGATATGAAGTAGAGATATCACCATTGCAAATTTTATCTTTATACAACGCTGTAGCCAATGAAGGGTATTATGTAAAACCTAGAATAGTAACCCAAATTTTGGAAGATGGTAAAGTCATTCAAACATTTCCTGTAGAAAAAGAGGATAGAATGATATGCTCAGAAAACACACTAAAAAGTGTAAAAGAAATGTTATGGTCTGTAGTAAATGAAGAAGGGGGCACAGCTTATAACCAACGTTCTAGCCAATACAGTATTTCTGGCAAAACGGGTACAAAGCAAAACTTAAAAGCCAACAAATATGTGCATGAGTATTATGCTACTTTTGCTGGGTTCTTCCCGTCTCAAAAACCAAAATACAGTATTTTAGTAGCTATAGATTATCCAAAAAAAGGAAAGTTTTATGGAAGTGATGTGGCAGCCCCTGTTTTTAAAGCCATAGCAGATAAGATTTACAAAAACGATTTAAACCTTCATCCTTTTCTAAATCCTAATTTTTTAGCTCAAAAGGGAGTGTATCCAGAAATTAAATCAGGGTATTATACAGATATTAAGGCTTTGTGCGATGAACTTAAAGTGAAATATTGGGGAGGTTCTAATGAGTTGTGGGTGGCTCCTGAAATAGATACAAAGCTTAATCAGTTTAAGTGGAGGGATATAAGTGTTGTAGATGAGCGTGTTCCAAATGTTGTAAATATGTCGCTTAGAGATGCTTTGGCACTTTTAGAAAACTCTGGTTTAAGGGTGGAGTTTCAGGGTAGAGGTAAGGTAGTATCTCAATCTCAACCTTCAAATTCAGTATTGGTGGTAGGCAGTAAAATAAAAATAGTTTTGCAATGAAGTTATTAAAAGAAATATTGAACAACATCAGTATTGTAGAGCTTTCTGGTTCAACTTCTGTAGAGATTAGCAATATTCAGTTTGACTCTAGAAAAGTAACCAAAGGGTCCTTGTTTGTAGCTCAAAAAGGAAGTGCTTATGACGGGCATTTGTTTATAGAAAAAGCCATAGAGCTTGGTGCAGGTGCTATTATGGTGCAAGAAATAGAGCATTATCCTATTGATATAACCGTAATTAAAGTATTAGATACACATTTAGCTTTGGGTTTAGCAGCAGCCAATTTTTATGATCATCCATCAAAAAAAATGAAAATGGTTGGTGTAACTGGTACAAATGGAAAAACGACAATAGCTACACTTGGGTTCAATCTTTTTAGAACTTTAGGCTATAATACAGGGTTGCTTTCTACGGTGGTGAATATGATTAATGAAGAAG
>JAYVIQ010000222.1:0-12617 GCA_043770215.1 Cytophagales bacterium
TTCCGTTTCTTCCTGTCTATTTTTTAGTTTTATATCTACATTTTCTTGAAATAAACTATTTTGCAATGCAAGAGATTGCTCATAATCTATCAAACCCAAGTATTGTATATGTATTTGCTTGTTTTTCAAGTTAAGCAATATAGGTTTCTAAAAACTCTGTTTCTTCTTTGGGTACAATAGTAAGTTTTTGGATGTTTGCAGGTATCAAAATCACATCTCCAAAATTCATTTCTACACTAAAACCTATGCCTTCTATGATAGATTTTCCTTTGTAACAGATAAGGATTTTAAAAGAATCTAAATGAGCATATTCTTTTTGCAAAGGTACATCTATTACATATTTGTTTGTTTGGAAATACGCACAGCTAAGCAGTTGGTTATTGGTATTTTTAACTGTATTGTATTTTGTTTTGTAAGTATCTAAATACTCGTAATTTATAGCATCAATTGCTTCTTGTGTGTGCAATTCTCTTAAATTCCCATTATCGTCTTTCCTATCGAAATCATAAATACGGTAGGTTATATCTGATGTTTGCTGTATTTCTGCTAATAAAATGCCTGCCCCAATGGTGTGTACTCTTCCTGCAGGTATAAAAAACACATCGCCTGCTTCTGCAGATTCTCTGCTTAAAATATCAGATAGTTTTCCTGAATTAAATTTCTCTAAATATATTTCCTTATCTATTTTTTGATTAAATCCAGAAATTAATGAGGCTCCTTCATCTGCTTGAAAAATATACCACATTTCTGTTTTGCCAAAACCATTATGCCTATTTTTGGCAAGCAGATCATTTGGATGTACTTGTATAGATAAATCTTCTTTTGCGTCTATAAATTTAATCAACAAAGGGAATTCAGTTCCAAATTTTTCAAAAACCTTATTGCCTAGCAATCCTGCTTCAAACTGATCAATAATTTCAATTAGGGACTTGCCTTTTAAGGAGCCTTCTTTTACTACTGAAACATTGCCCTTTACACCTGATATTTCCCATGTTTCGCCACAGTTTGGCAATGGAGAAAAATCTTTTTTGAGCACGGTTTTAATTTTATCCCCCCCCCAAATTTTATCTTTGAAAATGGTATAGAATTTTAAAGGATACAAGACCATATTACTAAGACCTCATAGATTTATACTCATTTATTAAGCCATTTGTAGAGGAGTCGTGCCCTGTTACAGTTCCTACATCTGTTAGTTCTGGTAAAATATTAGATGCCAGTTGTTTCCCTAGTTCTACTCCCCACTGATCAAAACTAAATACATTCCAGATGATTCCTTGCGCGTAAATTTTATGTTCATACATGGCTATCAAACTACCTAAAACCTTGGGAGTAAGCATTTTAAATAAAATTGAATTTGTAGGTCTGTTTCCTTCAAATACTTTAAAAGGAGCTATTCTTTCTATAAATTCATCTGATTTTTTAGCTGCTTTTAGTTCGGCTATCACTTCTTCTTCGCTTTTTCCATTCATTAAAGCTTCTGTTTGTGCAAAAAAGTTAGCCATCAACTTAGGATGATGGTCTTTTATAGGGTTATGACTCATGGCTGGCGCCAAGAAATCGCAAGGAATTAATTTGGTGCCTTGGTGTATGAGTTGATAAAAAGCATGTTGTCCGTTTGTACCTGGCTCTCCCCAAATAATTGGTCCTGTTTGATAATGCACAGGATTTCCAGATCTATCTACATACTTACCATTGCTTTCCATATTTCCTTGTTGAAAATAAGCAGCAAACCTATGCATGTATTGGTCATATGGCAATATTGCTTCAGACTCAGCATCGAAAAAATTATTATACCAAATACCTATTAAAGCAAGTAAAACGGGTAAATTAGTTTCAAAAGGAGCATCTCTAAAATGCTTATCCATAGAATGAGCGCCTTCTAGTAACTGCACAAAGTTTTCATAACCAATTGCACAAGCAATAGACAAACCTATAGAAGAGCATAAAGAATACCTACCTCCTACCCAATCCCAAAATTCAAACATATTGGCAGTGTCTATTCCAAATTCTTCAACACCTTCTTTATTAGTAGAAATGGCTACAAAATGGTGTTTTACATGTGCTAAATCATGTGCTACTTCTAAAAACCAGTCCCTTGCGGTAAATGCGTTAGTCATAGTTTCTTGTGTAGTAAAAGTTTTTGAAGCAATCATAAACAACGTTGTTTCTGGATTAAGTTGCTTTAGAGTTTCTACTATATGAGTGCCGTCTACATTTGAAACAAAATGTACTTTTATTTTATCAGTTTTATAAGCTCCAAGAGCCTCAGTTACCATTACTGGACCTAAGTCAGAACCTCCAATACCAATATTTACTATGTCTTTTATTTTATGACCAGTATAGCCTCTCCAGAACCCTTTGATTACTTTATTGCTAAAAGATTCTACTTGTTTTAAGACCCTATTTACATCTGGCATTACATCTTTTCCATCAACAAATATTGGTGTATTTGCTCTGTTTCTTAATGCAATATGCAAAACAGATCTGCCTTCTGTTTCATTTATGATTTCTCCGCTATACATTTGGGTTATAGCTTCTTTTAGTCCACACTCATTAGCCAACTCTATCAAAAGCGAAATAGTTTCTTCTGTTATTATGTTTTTGGAATAGTCTAATAAAATATCTTTAAACTTAACCGAAAAAGTATCAAAACGTTTGGGATCTTGAGCAAACAATTCTTTCATGTGCACCAAATTCATATCTAAAAAATGAGCATCAAGTTTAGACCATGCTTCGGTTTGTGTAGGATTTGTAGATTTTAACATATAAATAATTAAATAAGTCTATTTTATAAATTTATACCAAAATTACGTTTTTTTTTGTCGGATACAATAGATTAACTTAGTAGAATGCAATCAAAAAAAAGTACCAAAGAGATTGGAGATGAATGGGAACTAAAAGCCAAACAATATCTAGAACGTTTGGGGTACATATTTATTGAAAGTAATTATAGGAATGGAAGAAACGAAATAGATATAATTTTTAAATTTGAAAAGAAACTCATTTTTGTAGAAGTGAAATATAGAAAAAATAAGAAGTACGGTAATCCAGAGGATTTTGTAGATCATGCAAAACTAAATAGGATAAAGCAGGCTGCAGAGGAATACATTTACGAAAAAAAATGGCTTGGAGATATTCGTTTTGACATCATTGCTCTTCTGCCAAATGAAACAATGCATTTAAAAGATATCTTTTAGGCACGTAAAAACCACACTGTAAAAACTGTAAATAACAAGCAATCATCTTAAAAGCAAAATGGATGAAGTCAAGAAGCTTAAATAATGGATTACAGCCAAAAAAGAAGACAAATCGTATGTCTTTCTCTGAAAAAGGGCAGATAAAAAGGGTTAAACTTACTTAAAAATACTAATAAATATGTAGATAAGTTGTTAATATTAAAAAAAAATTAGCTATTATGATTGGTTTGAAGTAATTTTACAATTCATTATAAATAAAGTCGAGTGAGTTTTAGAGAATTAGGGTTAGAAGAATCGTTGTTAAATGCCGTAACAGATTTAGGATTCGAAACACCCACCATCATCCAAGAAAAGGCAATTGCAGCCTTGTTAAGCGGAAAACATGATTTAGTAGGTCTAGCACAGACCGGAACAGGAAAAACAGCTGCCTTTGGTTTGCCTTTGCTTCAGAGCATAGATGCAGATGCCAAAAAAGTTCAAGGCTTAATTCTGTCTCCTACACGTGAATTATGTGTTCAAATCGCAGACGATTTGACGAAATTTGCTAAATACAAAAAAGTAAAAAATGTGGCCATATACGGTGGCGCAAGTATCGAAAAACAAATTATGGCAATCAAAAAAGGGGTGCAAATAGTAGTAGCAACTCCAGGAAGATTGAATGATTTGATTAAAAGAAACGTGATTGACCTTTCAGATGTAAAAATCGCTGTTTTAGATGAAGCAGATGAGATGTTAAACATGGGTTTTAAAGATGAATTAGATTTCATTTTAGGACAAACAACAGATACCAAACAAACATGGTTGTTTTCTGCAACTATGCCCTCAGAGGTAAGAAGAATAGCATCAAGCTATATGACTAACCCAGTAGAGATTAGTTCTGGTCAAGCAAACAAAACTAACGAAAACATTGACCATCAATTTGTGGTGGTAAACCATAGAGTTCGTTATGAAGCTTTGAAAAGAGTTTTGGATTTTAATACAGACATCTTTGCAGTTGTTTTTTGCAGAACTAAAATTGAAACCCAAGAAGTTGCTGACAAACTTACTAAAGACGGGTACAACTCAGATGCACTTCATGGAGATTTAAGCCAAGCGCAAAGAGATAGAGTAATGGCTAAGTTTAGAGACAATACTTTATCTATTTTAGTAGCTACAGATGTAGCAGCACGTGGTATAGATGTAAATGACGTAACTCACGTAATTCATTACCAATTGCCAGAAGAAGTAGAAAACTACACGCACAGAAGTGGAAGAACGGCAAGGGCTGGAAAAAAAGGAATTTCTATTGCTTTAGTAGGATCAAAAGACAGATACAAAGTAACGCAACTAGAAAGAATAACCGGTGCTAAATTTACAGAAATAGCTCCCCCATCTGCTGAAGAAATCTGTGAGAAAAAATTAGTTTCATTTGGTGTTGAATTAAAAACAACCCCTATAGATGCATCTATGGATAGATACACATCTAAACTAAATGAAATGTTTGAAGAGATATCTAAAGAAGACCTTATCAAAAAAATTGCCTCTAGCCAAATGAAACAATTGCTAGAATATTATGGCAATAAAAAAGATTTGATGACTGAAGGTGGAGACGAAAGACCTGTAAACAAAGATTACGACAGATATTTTGTAAACCTTGGGAAACTAGATGATTTAACTCCTAGAGAGTTGAAAGAGTTATTGGTAGACCATTTGGGTTTAAATGCTGATTTATTAGGAAACGCTGAAATAAAAGATAGTTTTTCTTTCTTTGAATACAAAAAAGGAAATGTAGAAGCTGTAGAAGCTGTTTCTGATAAATTAGAATACAATGAACGTGCTGTAAGAATAGAACTTACTAAAGATAGACCAAAGCAAAGAAGCGGTGGTGGAGACAGAGGTGGTTTTAATAGAGGCGGCGATAGAAAATTTGATCGTTCTGGCGGTGGTGACAGAGGTGGTTTCGGTAGAGACCGCAATAGAGGTGGCGACAGCAGAAGTAACGATAGAGGACCAAGATCTGGAGGATTTAGATCTAATGGTGGTGCACCAAGATCAGAAGGTGGAGCTAGCAACGATAGAAGAGATTCTTCTAGAGGTGGTGAGCGTGGTGCTTATGTTCCTGCTACTCCTCGTTCAGAATCACCTCGTGAAGGAGGAAGAGGTTCTGAAACTAGATCTCCAAGACGTGAATCTACTACTTCTACTAGTGCTTCATCTGACAGAGCACCAAGAAAAAGATCAACTAGCACGTCATCTAGACCTAATTTAGGTCTTCGTGATTCTTCTCTAACATATTAATTTTTTCTTTAAGTGCCTTAATTTCTGTTAAGGCACTTTTATATCTTTTAGAAATCTCTTCTTGCTCATGCAAAAGCTCAGAAGTAGTAAACTCAAACTCAGATAAGGTACCCATAGTTTGATCTTTAGACTTAATGCTTAAAACTGCTGAAGCAAAACTCTCACCAAGCAATTCAATAAACTCTATTACATATTTTGGTAATTCTTTGAAATTAGATATTTCTACAACTCCTAAAACTTCTTTATTTAAAATCATTGGCACACAATACACATAGCAAGGCAAACTTCTACCTAGCCCAGAAACAATAAATCCGTTTGTTCCTTTTTCATCATTTATGATAATCGTTTTTTTCTCTTTAGCAGATTGTCCAACCAAACCCTGACCAAGTCTAAATTTTTTAGTAGTGTCTTCTTTTATTTCGTATGCATAAGAACCAATCATTTCAAAAAAAGTGTTATCCTGATCTAAAGAAATAACTCCACTATTTGTACCTAAATGATTTACTACATATATAGCGCCATGAATACCGCTTATATATTGCACCAAACTCAAAATAAACTCACTCCCTATTTTATTTAAATCCGTATTGTTTTTTCTAAAAATTTCATTGTGTAAAGAGAGGCCCTCTGTTGCCCATTTACGCCTATTATTTTCCTCCTCAATTCGTTTCAAACTTTGTTGCATTCTCAGCAATGAAGCCGTAAGTACATCTTGGGATTGCCTTCCATGAAATTGTGCATTTAAATTACCTTCTCCAATTTGTTGCGCAAAATCTGTTGAGTTTTTTAATCTTTCAACCAAATTGTTTAATGCCACAGTTGTATCATGTATTTCATCAGACATTTCATAATCTAAATGTTTAGGGAATTTACCTTTTGCTAAACTTACTAAGTTATCTCTTATGCTAATAATTGGTGTTAAAAAACGTTCTACAAATATTGTAATAACTAAAACAGAGAAGAATAAAATACCAGAACACAAAAGAATGATAATAGCTTTTAGGTAATTAATCGAGGCAAATGCTTCTTTATGATCTATTTTTGTTGTTACTCCCCAATCTATTCCTGGAATAAAATTCCAGCTTGCATCAACTACATTATTATTAAAATCTGGTAACTCAAAACCATACTTTTGTTCATTTTCATTATTTAAAACACTCATTTGAGAAGCTAGAATTCCTTTGTCTGTTCTATTAATTAAGTATTCTTTTTTCAAAAAATCCCCAATAAAACCTCTTGGCCTACTAATAAAATGCATTTTATTAAACGTTCTTTTGGTTAGAATAGTTTCTCCAGTAACGCCCAAGCCAGTTGTATCTTCTACTGCTTCATAAATTGGAGACATAGGAATTTCACAACAGATTATTGCAATTGCTTCTTTCTGATTTTTATCTGTATAATAAGGAGATAATACTGTTAAATAAAAATCATCTTCTTTGGCACTAGCATGATATATATCAGAATATTCTACTTTTTTTTGTGCATCTATGAAGGTGTGGGCATTTGTTTTGTATAACAAACTATCATTGTACAATAAATTACTAATTTTCCTAGATTCTACTAAAGGATATCCTTCTAAGCTTCGTAAGCAAATTCTATTAAAATTATACGTTTTTTCTAAATTAGAAAAAACCTTCTCTAATTTGACTCTAGAAATTTCTGCTTTTGATTTTAAAATAGGATCTGAACTATAAAGATGTACCACATCTAAGAAATCTAATTCTAAATCTGAATTAAATTCTATTTGATTTATACTTTTATTTACATTTCCAAAATGAGATTTAATTCTTTCTATCTTTAAATCATTAATGATATTTAGTTTTTCTATTAGCCTCTGCTGGAGCTCTATTTTACTCTGGTGGAATATTATAGTTGATATCAGTGACATTGTGAATAACAAGAGCACCGAAATGTAGATAATTAATCGAACACGTATTTTTACTTTCTTAAACAATTTGCCTAATTTGAGATTTCAGGAATAAACTTAGCTTGAATTAAGTTAAAATTTTAAACAATAACAAGTATTATGGCATTACAAGATAAGATAAAAGATGTAGCAATATTTCATGATACTTTCTCTATTGGCAATAGAACAGAACCTACTGCAAATATTGGAGATGAATACTTGCTTAGATATACGCTTTTAAAAGAAGAAAATGAGGAATATTTAGACGCTTGCAAAAAAAATGATTTGGTAGATATTGCAGATGCTTTGGGAGATCAATTGTACATTTTATTTGGAACAATTTTAAGACATGGTTTACAACATAAAATAGAAGAAGTATTTGATGAAATACAACGAAGTAACATGTCTAAACTTGATGAAAAAGGGTTTCCTATTTTTAGAGAAGATGGCAAAATATTGAAAAGCAACTTATATTTTAAACCAAATATAAAAGAGATTTTAGAAAAATAAATCTTATGCAAAAAAGTAGACTGTGTGTACTTTAAGGGTAAATTGTAGTGATACCTTGTTTTAGTTTAAAATAGAAGCTGTTAGAATTAAAGAATCCTAACGTTAATTTTTCATACAACATAAAAATTTTAAATTTTTTGTTGTGTGAAGTAATTATAATTTTTGTGGTTAAAAATTTATTAACTCTATTTAACCAATCTTTAGATGGCATGAAATGCAATAAAGAAGAATTTTAAACCAACCACCCTTTCCAAATATCAATCTAAAATTCTTTTTAAAACAATGGATTTAGTTTTGTTTGGAACTATCAACGGAAACTTTTCTATTTTTACGTTTCCAGCATCTAATCCAAATTCTCTACCTTCTGAAAGCGCAAATTTTTGCAACAGAAAATGTGTATTTAAAACCAATTTGCTGAAAAATGGCAACAAATTATCATTAGACAAGTATTTTTCTATGATTACAAATCTAAAATCTCCTACATAATTATTTTTGTGCAAAGAAACATATCTACTATAAATATCTATTTCTTTTCTAGCCACCATATCTTCTACAACGTCTTTAAAAAACAAATTTATACGAGGCTCTACTCTAAATCCTAAATTAAAATCAACCCTTATAACATCATCTTCAAAATGATGCGTCACTTTATAAGATGCTTCAAAGGGCTGATCCAATACATTTACATGAATAAACCAATACAAATCTGCTCTTTTGGGTCTTTTTTGTAGAATAGAATACATTATTTTTTCCTCTACTTCATCTACACTTGCTGCACTTGTCATATAAACTAAATGTGTTGCATACTTAGCAACGCTTTGGTCTTTTGAAAGCTCAACCAACATTTTGCCGCTATCATGTATGTTTACATACTTTTCTAATCCTTGTTTTATAAGTTTAGACTCATATGTTACATACATTACAAAGATTAAAGAAGATCCAATAATTAAAGTTACATACCCTCCGTGTGGAAATTTCTCTAAATTTGCCAACAAAAATGCAACTTCTACAATCATAAATGTAAGGGTTAATGGTATGGATATAAACTTATTCCACTTGGCTTTTAATAAGTAAAAATAAAGCAAAATAGTGGTACTAAACATACACAATACTATAGATAAACCATAGGCAGATTCCATTGCAGAAGACTCTCTAAAATACAAAACAACAAAAACACACCCTATAAACAACCCCCAGTTTATAGCCGGTATATACAGCTGACCTTTTTGGTTAGACGGATAATTTATTTTGAATTTTGGCCAAAAATTTAGACGTATTGCTTCATTTATTAAAGTAAATGAGCCACTAATTAATGCTTGTGATGCAACTATTGCTGCTGCTGTAGCAATCATAACAGCTGGAAACATAAACCATTTAGGTATAATTTGAAAAAATGGATTTACACCAACTACGAATCCCTTTCCATACAATACAGAAGCTCCTTGACCAAAATAATTGATTAAAAGCATCGTTTTTACAAAAATCCAGCTAACTCGTATATTCACTCTTCCACAATGGCCCATATCACTATACAAGGCTTCTGCACCTGTTGTACATAAAAACACTGCTCCTAACAACCAAAATCCATCTGGATAAATTGCTAATAGCTTGTAGGCATAATAAGGATTTATAGCACTAATTATTTGAGGAAATTTTATAAAAGATATAAACCCAAAAACACCAAGCATACTAAACCATACTAACATAACAGGACCAAAAGCTTTGCCTACTACATTTGTTCCAAATTGCTGAATGACAAAAAGAACAAACAAAATTGCAATAACAATAGGTACTGTTGGTATGTTAGGATTAAAATACCTTAATCCTTCTATAGCTGAGGATACTGAAATTGGAGGCGTAATGATTCCATCTGCTAAAAGTGCTGCTCCACCAATCCAAGCTGGGATAATAAGCCATTTTTTCTTTTCTCTTACAAGTGTAAATAAAGAAAAAATTCCTCCTTCTCCGTTGTTATCTGCTCTTAGGGTAATTAGGACATATTTAATGGTTGTCTGCAATGTTAAGGTCCAAAAGACACAAGAGAGTCCGCCTAAAATTAGTGTTTCAGAAATAGGCCTATTTCCAATTATTGCTTTTAAAACATACAAAGGCGAGGTACCTATATCACCAAAAATTATTCCAATAGTGACAAGAACACCTGCTGCAGATAAAACATTGTGAGGATTGTGCGAAGAAGATTGTGACGACATTTCGTTTATTTTTACCAAACGGAAGCAAATGTATGAAATTCATATATATATATGTTAAAATAAATAACAATAGTATAAAATTATAGTAAATAGTCCTGAAAATTTAGTGGTATCTTGAAAGAATGGAGATTGAAAAAGATTTTTTTTTTGTTTTAACTAAAATTTTTACATTTATTGGGTGCGTTGATATTTCAAAACAGTTTAAATACTTCTTTAAAAAATATTTTTGAATTTATGTTTATTAAAAAAAGCTCTTAAGTTTATTCAAAAAATTACATTCAAAATTAATTTTTAAAATCGGCTTATACTCCTAATAAAAAAGTGAATTATTTAATAACAAACTATTTTAGGTGACCTTTCTTCTAGTTATCATTAAAAAAAAAATGAAATTAATCCCAAAATATTCTTGCATTTATTTTACAAACTTTAACTTTAAAAACGTAATGCAACCTTTTTCATAAATTAAAAGTCTAAAGTATTAAGCAGACACAATGACAAACGAAAGTGAGTTAAACAAATTGATAACAGGATGTAAAAACAAAGACAGAAAGTCACAAAAAAGACTTTATGAATTGTATAACAAACGGTTATTTATATTATGCAATAGGTATTGCAGAAACGAAGCTGAGGACGTGCTTCAAGTTGCTTTTATTAAAATATTTAACAACATAGAAAAATACGAAGGTTCTGGATCTTTTGAAGGTTGGATTAAAAAAATTACTATAAATACAGCAATATCAGCATATCATAAAAGAAATATACTGCAAAATTCCAATGACATTGTAGATTATGAAGAATTTAGTATAGATGATAAATATGCAGATGTAGTTTCTCAAATGAGTGCACAAAATATACTAGAGCTTATAAATAGTTTGCCAGACATTTATAGAGTAACCTTTAATTTATATGCAATAGAAGGATACAAACACAATGAAATTGCTGAAATGTTACAAATTTCTGAGGGAACTTCAAAATCTCAATTGTCTAGGGCAAGAAAAATGTTGCAAGAAAAATTAGAACACACAACACTAAAAGAAAAAAATATAAAATATGCCTAACAATAGATTTGATTCCATTCTTAAATCTAAACTAAAGGATATGGATATGACTCCTAGTTCAGGGGTTTGGAGTAAAATAGAGAAAGAATTAGCTACAAATACCCCTATATCTTTTTGGAAAACTAAAACTATTTTTGGAGCTATTGCACTAGTTTCTGTGGTAGCAGTTGTTTTTTTGGGTTTGCTTTCTATTTATGACAATAATGAAAGCAATAAAGGGATACAATTACCTAAATCCAAAGAACCCACATCTATTTCTAAAGAATATAATCTTGGTAAAGATGAATATATCATTTCTACACAAAGTAATGTTTCTAGTAATGCCTCGATTATTTCTTCTAAAAATAAAAAAAGTCTAATTCCTAAACCTTTTTTACCTCAAAATAAAATTCAACAAAAAGAAGAATCTACTCTTTTAGAAAAAACAGAAGGTGGTTTAATACTTTCAGAAGAAGAAACATTACCAACACATTTTACCCCACCTACAAAAAAAGAAAATACAAAAGTGTTTGAAAAAATTTATCAATCAGGAGAAGTGGTTTATGTAGAATTTGAATTTCAAAACGTTTCTGGCTTTTCTACAAAACGTGTAGAGAGCTGGATAGAATTTCCTGAATGGGTAGATATAAAAACAGTAGAGACCACTGGTCAAAGCTCAGGAATATTAGTTAAAACTATAAAAAGAGAAAAATACAATACTGTTGTATGGGTTGCCGAAGGAAACTTTGAAGGTGATTTAAATTCTATTGAGAGCAAAGGAACAATAGAATATCGCTTTGTGATTAAAGAAAGTAAAAAACAAAGCGATATAAATGCCTTAAAACCTGAAATAAAATAAACTAATCTGCCAGTATATGCCAGCCGTCTAACTTACAATCTAATTTATACCCTTCTTTCCAAAGATTAGAATACCAATCTTTTACCACAGAAACTTGCATAAGCATAGGCTGCGACATAGCTATTAATTCGCAGCCATCTTCATATTTTTCAATACTGTCTATATCAGCACCCATTTCTTCTAGAAGCTCTTCCATTTGTTCTAGCTTTGTAAGTTTGTCAGACATTATAAAAAATTCAATGGAACACATAGAATTAGGCAACAAGTCCTCTTCTTTGTATAGTTGATTTAATACCGTTTCTACTCTTTGTAAATCGAAATCGTCTTTAAACTCTTGTTCTGTAAAATATCTCGCCATTTTTTTAAATTCATTACGTTCTATAACTCTGTTTCAAATCTATAAAAATAATTGACTCAACTCAACAGAAATTTC
This sequence comes from Cytophagales bacterium, assembly GCA_043770215.1. Taxonomy (GTDB): domain Bacteria; phylum Bacteroidota; class Bacteroidia; order Cytophagales; family JAAEPT01; genus JAYVIQ01. The sequence continues at coordinate 12,430 of JAYVIQ010000222.1, forward strand.
ATCAAATTTTACAAAATCATCCTTTGAAACTTTGGGAACTCTATAATTTTTTACGTTGTTGGCTTTTTTTATTATTATATCTTGCGCCTGTTTAGATTCATCTCCATTAAAAATAATCATTTCTAACTTTAAATTTCTAGCCTTTAGCACCTCTAAAGTAAGTAGGGTATGATTTATACATCCCAAAT
>JAYVIQ010000223.1:0-28903 GCA_043770215.1 Cytophagales bacterium
GATTATATACATGTTGTAGATATTGCAAAGGCTCATGTGTTGGCTATGAATTATCTTGTAGAAGTTCAAAAAGAGAATTACGATGTTATTAATTTAGGAACAGGCAATGGGGTTTCTGTATTAGAAGCCATAGAAGCCTTTGAAAAGATAAGCAATCAGAAACTAGATTATATTCTGGCACCTAGAAGAAGCGGAGATATAGAGGCTGTGTATTCAGATTCTAGCAAAGCAAAGGAATTGCTTAATTGGGAGGCAACATCTAGTATAGAAGATATGATGCTTAGTGCATGGAATTGGGAAAGAAAATTGAATGATTAGATATACACAAGGGGTATAAATTTGTGCTTTAAGATATGTTCTTTAATAAATTTGGTGAATATCCGTACTTGTACCAGAAGTGGAATTGATTAGTGATTTTGGGCGAAACCCTATCGGGTCAGGCTCTATGCTCTCGCTTTTTTTGCTGAAAAAGCAAAAAAGAGCTCCGCTTCGATCCTTTTCGCAAATAAATAATAGGTATTGGTATCATTGCGGATATTCACATAAATTTTTTAGCCATTTATTTTCTATTAATTAATTTAAAACCAGTCAGAAATATATTATAATCCTTTTATATTGAAAATTGCATTTATAGTTCCTTACCCAATTGGTAAAGCCCCTTCTCAACGTTTTAGGTTCGAGCAATACTTTGCTATTTTAAAAGAAAATAATTTTGAGTTCAAAATGTTTTCTTTTTATAATGCAAAAACTTGGCAAATAATCTATTCTAAAGGAAATTTTCTTTTAAAAACATATGGTGTAATAGGGTCTATAATCACAAGAATAGGAATGTTATTTAAGTTAAATGACTTTGACTTTGTATTTATTCATAGAGAATCCTGTCCTATAGGGCCACCATTTTTCGAATGGTTTATTGCCAAAGTATTGAACAAAAAAATAATTTATGATTTTGATGATGCCATATGGCTTACCGATGAAAAAGCGAGGTTGAGCAATATTATTCGTTGTTTTTGGAAAGTAAAGTACATTTGCAAATGGGCATACAAAGTTTCTTGCGGCAATCAGTATTTAGCAAATTATGCTTCGCAATGGAATTATAATACCATTATCAATCCAACAACTATAGATACCAGTTATCATACCCCTAAAAAACCAAATCTAAATAATTTACCTGTTATTGGTTGGACAGGATCACATTCTACCCTAAAATATTTGACTCCCATAATACCAATTCTTAAAGAATTTCAAGATCAATTTGTTTTGTTGGTCATTTGTAACACTGACCCCTTGTATGACCTCAAAAACTATGCATTTGTGCCATGGAGTGAAGATAATGAAATAGAAGCATTGAATAGAATAGATATAGGCATAATGCCATTGCCACAAAATGAGTGGTCAAATGGAAAATGTGGTTTCAAGGCGCTTCAGTATATGGCTTTAAAAAAACCTGTGGTAGTATCACCGGTTGGAGTAAATTGTGATATTATAGAGCATACTAAAAATGGCTTTTTGGCAGATTCTAACAAAGATTGGAAAACTATATTGTTGATGTTATTACAAAACTTTGAAATCAGAAAAGAAGTAGGCGAAGCAGGTTACAAAACATTAATGGATAACTACTCTGTAAAATCAAATACCAATACTTTTTTGAGTTTATTTTCTTAGAGGTCTGTTTTGAAAAGAAAAAGTGGTAAGTATTTTCAAATCAAAAATCATTGATTTTCATTCCGATTTTTTTTGCTAAAAAATAGGCCTTTATTTTTATTTTGCGCAATAACAGAACGGTATCATTTTTTTTTGAAGTATGAAAAATACGGAACAGAGATTCTTATCTGATAAGGGTTAGCCAACTTTTGTATTCCATTTTTCCCTTATTCCCTGTGAGTCTTACGCCAGAAACAAAGAAAAAGTAAACGCCATCAGATAATTCTTCACCAGAAGAGGATTTACCATCCCAATTTATTTCAGTAAAATCTAATTTTCTATATACTTCTTTACCCCAGCGGTTTACTACATAAAAGAGAGTATTTTCATATCCAGAGAAATTGGTTTTAGAGCTAAAAAAATCATTTTTTCCATCTGAGTTAGGTGTGAAAATATTTGGAAACAATACATCTCCACAAAAATCTTGGCAAACTGTATTTGAGGCAATACTATAATTTCCAGAAGAGTCTATAGCTTTTATGTAATAGCAATTTAATTCTCCTCCTGCTATGTCTAAATAGTCTACAGATTTGGCGTCTAAACTTACGAGTGAAATGAAATCTCCTTTGTTAATAAACTCTTTTTTATAGATTTCAAATTTACTAATGTCTTTATTACATAATATGTTTTGTGTATATCCCCATGATAGCTGATTTCCAAGGGGTATGAGCGCACAATTTATTGGTAAAAGTGATAAATCAGGGGGGCAAGGAGCTATATTGTCTTGAACCAAAGCGCAATCTGTATTTGTAAAACTTGTAAAAACAGAATCTATACCGTCTATACAATACACAAATGCTGTTTCCACAAAGGCACAAACGCTATCTCCGTTTTTCAATCCATTGATTTTATAATTAGTTACCCCTCCTTTTACTTCAGCAATTTTGGTTGTATCTCCGTTTGCTTTAAAAAAGTAAATTTTTTGATTTAAAGAATCAGGGTATAACCAAGCATTTGAGTTTGTCCACTGAATATCTAGGGCTTTGTCTGTACCTTTTACTTTCAGTCTCTCAGCTATGGCTACAGATTGGTTTCCAATAAGTTTGTTTGCCCCATCAAACACTTCCAAAACAATGTTTTCTTTTAAATTTAATTTTAAGGTGTCTATAGATATGGTTTGAGATACAATATTATTGCTACTTTTAGTTTCTATAATATTTCCGTTATTTTTGATAACATACGTGTAGTTTGGTCTGTAAATAGTTTTATCTATTTCAAAAAAGTAGTCCCAACTAAATAACAGTGTTTTATCCTTTGTTCTTTTGTCAAATGATATTTGTGTAATTATTGGCGATGTTTGATTAAGCGATGCAAATTCTACATTTGAGGCGTAACTTTCTGAAAAACTAGGGACTCCAAACTGAGCTACAATCATGTAGTAATACTTTACACCTGATGTTAGTTGGAAGAGTGCCCCGTCTTCAAAGTTTGTATCGTCTATGTTTGCTTCACCCACTTGCATAAATCCCCAATTTTTAGGAACTCCTGTTGTACATGCACTGCGCATAATTTTAGAGGTATCGCACTCAGCTCTATAAATAAGTATTTTTGAGGAAGGGGTACTACAAGGGTACTTTTCCCAACTTACTTTCATTTTATTTCCATTAGGTATTACAGATGTTAATTGTGGTTTTTGACCAATTACTTGTATATTCCAAGTAGCAAAAGTAGATAAGCTTATAGCATTTAGAATGTCATTTGCTTTTACCAACCCTTGTACAGGTTGTTTTCTAACTGCATTGCAGTCAGGTATCCAATTTAGTCTTATTTGTTTTACATCTGGGGTTATATCAAAAATGTCAGCATTGCCTCCAAGTTCTTTATATGTTCCATAAAGCTCTACTTTTATGGCATCTCTATCTGGGTCACTTGCTCTAATAATATCTGTATAATTTACACTTGTAGATATGCATGTATCTTTGGCTATTTGAATAATTGGAGGGTTGTTGTTAGAATTTAACACATTGATTTGCATATCTCTTACAACATAACCAATACGCACGCCATCTCTATATTCATTTACTCTATAAGCAATGTTGTATTCACCTAATGTTTTTGGAGTATTCCATATGATTTGGCCGGTTTTAGGATCCATTGTAAGTCCTACTGGAATATTACCTAGATTTGTGGTAGAATTGTCTCTTGGTAGAATCAACTCAAAAGAGAGGCTATCTCCATTGGCATCATAGGCGCCTGGATTGTGGGTGTAAATTCTATTTACAGCAGCTACATCTATAGGCGGTACTGTAAATTTAGGCGTGGTGTTTAAAGGAGAAAAGCCATCTATGTATACAAATGTTTCTATATAAATTTTTTTATCTACAGAAGAAGGGATATTTACCACTTGGCTGTTTCTGTTTTCGCCAACAAAATATATTTTATATCCGTTATTTGTAGATGGAAAATCATAGACTGTTTCATAAATGTTCTCAAAAGTTTCATTAGGAACGATTTCCGTAACAGATTTTCTTGTTATATTTATTTCTGCAAGGGGAGCTTTCTGATCTCCAAAACCTATTTTTAGTTTTTCTACATCTATTGGATTATTAGATGAAGAGTTATCTTTTACATTAGCATAGTCCGTATATACCTTTAGTATAATTTTATACCTTGTTGCAGAAATTTTTTCTGCAGAGATGTCTGCTGCTCTAATGTGTGTTGCATATAAATTGCTACAAAAAAATGCAAGAAACAAAACAAAAGCCGTAAGTATATGTTTAGCCATAATATAATGCTAATATACAACAAAATGAACGATTTGAAAAGCAATTCTTTAAAGATGGTAAAAACGCTAAAACGAAATGTAACTACGTAAGTTACTTAGTTTATTTAGAATTAAAACAAATAAGAAATTTGGTTGGTTCAGCAACAATGATAGTGTAAATTGCAAGAAATTAAATTAAAAAACTAAAAATTATGAGTTGGGTAAAAAATACTCTTTCAAGCTCCATAGGGCAAAAGATAGTCATGAGTGTGACAGGTCTTTTTCTAATAACTTTCCTTATTATACACCTAATAGGAAATATTTCTCTTTTGTATGTAGACGGAGAAAAATTCAATCAATATGCTCATTTTATGAAGTATAATCCTGTCATTGCCGTATTTGAATATGTGCTTTTTGCGGGTTTTATAGTTCATATTTATCAAGGCATATGTTTGATTATTAAGAACAAAAAAGCAAGAAGTCAAGGATATGCTATAGCACACAAGCACGATAAAGTAAGTTTTACATCTAAATATACTGGTCAGTTTGGCTTGGTTATTTTGGTGTTTTTTATTTTGCACCTTATAGATTTTTTCAGTTTCAAATTCTTTAGAGAATTAGATATAGAAAATGCCAAAGTAGTATATGACGGTGTTGAAATGCCAAACTTGTTTGGTAAAGTTGTAGAGGTGTACCAGCAAAGTCCAGTACATTGGATTATCTATCCATTGTCTATGCTTATAATTGCTTTTCACTTGCACCATGGTTTTCAGAGTGCTTTCCAGTCATTAGGAATAAACCACAAGAAGTATACCCCTATGATTAAAACCATAGGTTTGGTTTATGCAATTGTTATTCCTTTTGGATTTGCAATTATCCCAATTTTAATAAAATTTGGTATCACAATAGGTTAATAAGCTATAAAAATAGTTAGAAACATGGCATTAGACGCAAAAATACCTGAAGGATCATTAGCAGAAAAGTGGTCTAGATATAAAGAAAGAATAGATATAGTAGCTCCAGCAAACAAACGTCTTATAGACATCATTGTTGTTGGTACAGGACTTGCAGGTGGTTCAGCAGCAGCTACATTGGCAGAACTTGGATATAACGTTAAAGCATTTTGTTACCAAGATTCGCCTCGTAGAGCACACTCAATTGCAGCACAAGGTGGTATAAATGCCGCTAAAAACTACCAAGGAGATGGTGACTCTTCTTACAGATTGTTTTACGACACTGTAAAAGGTGGTGATTACAGATCTAGAGAAGCAAATGTTTATCGTCTAGCAGAAGTAAGTGTAAATATTATAGACCAGTGTGTGGCACAGGGAGTTCCATTTGCACGTGATTACGGCGGATTGTTAGACAATAGATCTTTTGGTGGAGTACAAGTATCAAGAACTTTTTATGCCAAAGGACAAACAGGTCAGCAGTTACTTTTAGGAGCATATTCTTCTATGAATAGACAAATAGCTCGTGGTAAAATAGAAATGTTTAATCGCCATGAGATGTTAGATTTAGTACTCATAGATGGCAAAGCTAGAGGTATTATTGCAAGAAATTTAGTTACAGGGGAAATTGAAAAACATGCCGCTCATGCTGTTGTAATTGCATCTGGAGGTTATGGAAATGTATATTATTTAAGTACAAATGCAATGGGTTCAAATACCAGTGCAGCTTGGAAAGTACACAAAAAAGGAGCCTACTTTGCAAATCCTTGCTTTACACAAATACATCCAACTTGTATCCCAAGATCAGGAGATTATCAGTCAAAACTTACCCTGATGTCTGAATCTTTAAGAAACGACGGTAGAATATGGGTTCCCAAAAATCTAGAAGATGCTTTAGCAATTAGAGAGGGTAAGAAAAAAGCAACAGAATTATCTGAAGAGGATAGAGATTATTTCTTAGAAAGAAGATACCCAGCATATGGCAACTTAGTTCCTAGAGATGTAGCTTCTAGAGCAGCAAAAGAAAGATGTGACGAAGGTTTTGGTGTAAACAAAACTGGAGAAGCAGTATATCTAGATTTTAAAGCTGCAATTGAAAGATACGGAAGAGAGCAAGCAAAACTTAAAGGACTTCAAAATCCTAGCATAGAAAAAGTATTTGAGCTTGGCGAAGCAATAGTAAAAGCTAAGTATGGCAACTTGTTTCAAATGTATGAGCAAATTGTAGCAGAAAATCCTTACAAAACACCAATGATGATATATCCTGCAACACACTACACTATGGGTGGAGTATGGGTAGATTATAACTTAATGACTACAATACCGGGTTGTTTTTGTATTGGAGAGGCAAACTTTTCTGAACACGGAGCAAATAGACTTGGTGCTTCTGCATTGATGCAAGGGTTGGCAGATGGTTATTTTGTATTGCCTTACACAATAGGCACATTTTTGGCAAAAGACATACGTACAGGAAAAATATCTACAGAATCTCCAGAATTTATAGCCGCAGAGAAAGCAGCAAAAGACCAGATTAGTTTCTTTATCAACAACAAAGGACAGCACTCCGTAGATTTTTACCATAAAAAATTGGGAAAGATTATGTGGGACAAATGTGGTATGGCTCGTAACAGAAAAGGATTAGAAGAGGCTATAGCAGAAATTGCTGAGCTAAGAAGAGATTTCTGGAAAAATGTAATTGTACCTGGTAAAGAATTGGGAATGAATCCAGAACTTGAAAAAGCAGGTAGAGTAGCAGATTTCTTAGAACTTGGAGAGTTGTTTGCTAGAGATGCTTTAGAAAGAGAAGAAAGCTGTGGTGGTCACTTTAGAGAAGAACACGCTACAGAAGATGGTGAAGCAAAGCGAGACGATCAAAATTATGCTCATGTGAGTGCTTGGGAATACAAAGGAGAACCTAGTGAAGCTATATTGCATACCGAAAAATTAGAATTTAAAGATATTGAGTTAAAAACTCGTTCATATAAATAGATATCACGATGAAGTTAACATTAAAAATCTGGAGACAAAACGGACCAAATGATAAAGGTTCTTTTGGAGAATATAAAGTTGTAGCAGAAGAGCACATGTCATTTCTTGAAATGATAGATGTTCTAAATGAAGACTTAATAAACAATGACCAAGATCCTGTTGCTTTTGATCATGATTGTAGAGAAGGTATATGCGGGATGTGTTCTATGGTTATAAACGGAAGACCTCATGGTCCAAGCAACCAAACTACTACTTGCCAACTTCATATGCGTTCTTTTAAAGACGGAGATACTATTTATGTAGAACCTTTCAGAGCAAATGGTTTTCCGGTTATAAAGGATGTCATGGTTAATAGAAGTGCCTTTGATCGTATTCAGCAAGCAGGTGGTTTTATTTCTGTAAACACAGGTAGTACACAAGATGCAAATGCAATACCTATACCAAAAGAAGATGCTGACCAAGCGATGGATGCAGCTACATGTATTGGGTGCGGAGCTTGCGTAGCAGCTTGTAAAAATGCTTCTGCTATGTTGTTTGTTTCAGCTAAAGTTTCTCAATTTGCTTTATTGCCTCAGGGTAGGGTAGAAGCAAAAACTAGAGTAGAAAATATGGTGGCTCAAATGGATGCCGAAGGGTTTGGCGCTTGTACAAACACAGGTGCTTGCGAAGCAGAGTGTCCAAAAGGAATATCACTAATGAACATTGCAAGACTAAATAGAGAGTTTATTTCTGCTAAACTGACTTCAGAAAATATTTGATTATAGTTTATAAGCGTGTGGCTAAATGCGGTATTGTGTTTAGCCCACGTATTATTTTTTAGACCATCCAATAAATGTGTTTTTTGGTTTTGAATAAAGAAATTTTAAGCCATTGCCAAACCAAAATAAATTTTAAGATTAATCATCTACTCTTCTATTAGATTTTATCTCAGAACGAATTCTTTTTTCTTTTAGACGGTCTTCTACATTTGATTTAGATGGCTTTGTGGCTTTCCTAGGTTTAGGTTTATAAAGAGCTTTTTCTATTAGTTTAAAAAAATTATCTACAACTTTTTTCTTGTTTATAAGTTGGGACCTTGACTCTTGTGAGTACAACACCAATGAATTGTCGGTTGTGATTTTAGATCTTAGTTTTTGCATCAGTACCAACTTTATTTCATGGGTTAGATTTTCAGATGCCATAATATCGAAATGCAAAACTACTTGAGTCTCTACTTTATTTACATTTTGCCCGCCAGCACCACCAGATCTTGCTGTGGTAAAAGTAAATTCTTTCTCTAGCTCCTCTTTGTTTAGTAATGGCATAATTTTTTAAGTGCAAACAATAAAAAGGAAGTATAGTTTTGTTCTTTTTTGTTCTATTAACACTTTTGTGAATTTTAAAGCGAAATTAGAAATTGAAATTTTCCTTTTTTAGTCCATTTTGTGTGTTGTAAAAGACATCAACTTTTTTGGTTGTTGATGAATATTGCAAAACCACATTTTCTTGAGTGGGAATGTTTGTAAGCAACACTAGACCTTTATCAGAAACAATTTCTGTCATATGCTGATAATGGAATACATATATTTTTTTTCCTGCCAAAAGATAAGATTGAAAACCCAATAGCGTTTTTGGAGCACTAGCATGAGAAAATATTTGGGCTAAATCTGCATCAAAGACGTAAGTTCTAGTATTAGAACTAGCCGCGTAGGTGCAGATTCCGTTTTTTTGTTCTAAATAGATTTTACTTTTTATATCTGATATGGGGAGTTTTTTTGTAGTTTTTGATTTGCCAGATAAGGAGTATATTTTTGTTGTTCCGTCTTGCATCACTAATGATACAAAAGAATTATCAGCATTAGAGCCTTTTATAAAGGTTGCATCTACAGAGGATAATTTAGATGTTTGTTTCAAAGGGAAGCCAACGTGTATGTTAGCTCTTCTTTGTAACATATTGATTTGCCCATTCTCTTCTTTTACCAACAAATAATCTGTGTTTTGATTTCTAAAGTGCTGTACTTTTCCAACTGCATTTGAAGTGAATGTAGCTGGATTCCAGCCCTCTAGCGCAGCTCCTTTAGTGTCAAATAAATACACATTCTTGCCACTTGTGGATGCTATTCTGTAAGTTTTAGAACCATCATAATCTATTACATTCAAGGAATGTACTGCGGCTTTATTTGGCAGAGCAATAGGGAAATGCTCAACCATATTTCCTAATTTATCTAGACAGTAAATTTTTTTGTCAGTAGCAAATAAGTATTGAATGTTCTTGTTTTTAAAAACATCTACTTCAAAAATTTCACTAATTAGTTTTCCCTCTAGGCTATATCTCCATTCTGTTTTGCCTTTAGCATCTACCAAAAATACAGTATTTTTAGAATCGAAAAGTAGAAACTGATTTTGAGAAGCTCCGCTATTTTTAATCATTTTTGGTGCGGCAACTAGAGCGGAGTTATTGGCATATACAAGTGCAATAGCTGTATTTGAGGAATCTGATAAACTATCTATTGTAGAAACTTGCGCAGTATCTATATTTATCAATGTGTTTTCTCCTTTTGATAAGTTTAGTGTTATGCCAGAGTATATGCCATTTTTTTCTACACTTTTTTGGTGCACTAGCATAGGTAAAGCCATAAATGCTTTTTGATTTCTATAAAAATAAGCTCCTACAATAGAAGATTTAGCCAAAGAATTAAGCAATGCGTATGGTTTGTTTACTTCTAAAAAATTGCACTCTATCAGTTCATCCTCTACCCATTTCATTTGCTCATTTGAGTTTGCCCACACTTGTTTATCTGTTATTTGAGAAGTGTAGTATCTTAAATGGTGTATTTCGTTAGATAAAATAGCATGATTTCCAAAAAGAGCTACATACTTAAGTTTTTCAGAAAGAAATGCGGGAAACTTTTCGCCTAAAAAGTTCTGGTTTTTTAATTGATATAGAGTGTAACCATTCATTCCTTCAGAAGTTACTATCATGTTGCCTAATGACGGATTTATTAAGCGTTCTGTAGCAAACGTCTGCAAAATAAAAACACTAGCATTAGATTTTTCTGGTGTGTCAAAATGTACTTCTGCAAGTCTTAAAAAGTCAAATAACTTTGGGTCTAAAGCTATTTTATTTTCTTTTACATAAGCTTCACCATCATTGAACTGCCAAAGTTTTATAGCATTAAAACGAACAAGTAAAAGTTCTTTAAAATCAAATAAAACAGCACCTTGCCACTTTAAGGCTTTCATTAGTTTGCTTCCTGGGTGCTTATCAAACCCAGAACTTATTAATTTATTGTTTTTAAAATTTATTGAATAGCAAATGTTTTTTAACGAATGCACCATTTGGTCTAGTATACCTTGATCTAGTTTTAGTGCTTTACTTAGTTTTTCTGCATGTATAATTACAAAAAGTTGGTTCCAATTTATCTCTAGAGTTGTTTCAGATAGTTCAAATCCATCAAGGTTTTTTGGGTCTAGAGAAGCAAATAGTAGTTGATCTTTGGCTTTTAAATGCCAAGTTTTCCCATTTATTTTTTTTGTGAAATTTATGCCTTTTCCGGTCAACTCATTCCATAAACCTTGATCCATTTCATGTTCTAATACCAACACCAAACCTCTATTAGCTTTTATTATTAATGCCAAATTTGCTTCTGGATCAAAAGCCATTTCTTTTGAATAAACCGTTAGGGCAGCGCTAATGTCTTTTACCCCTTCAAACTCAAGGAGATGTTTGAACATTGAGTTTTTAGACCAAATAAAATAGTTTTTTTGAATGTCAGGGATATTCATAAATACTAAATCATCTGATTTATGTAGCCTCTCAAAAGAAAGGGCTTCAGATTTTTGCTTAATATATAAAAAAGTGATGCCTAATACTATGGCAACGGGTACTAGGTAAATAAGGATTTTTTTCAATTTATTCTTACATTGTATTTGATCATAAAATTAGTCAAAGCTTGACACTAAAAAAATTCAAAGTTTGTTTTATACTGATAGCACTGGCAAATAGTTATCCACTTACTGCTCAGGCTTACCTGCCTTATAACCTAGAGATTGGTATTCATAAAAATATTTTTTTACATAAAATCAACTTCCCAAATGAGTACAATGGCTTTCCTTTAGGGTTATCTATAGTTTATTGGAGAGACTTGGGTACACAACAGGTGAAAAATGATGTGGAGATTATACGGCTTAATAAATACAAAAGCCTGTTTAATAAAATGTACAATTACCCACAGGTAGGTCTTTATTTTAGTTATTTGACACAAATGCATGAAGATCTTGGGAGTGGGTATACACTTGGTGCAACTACAGATATAGGGGTTTGGCAAAAAAAAAGCAATTACATAAGTATTCGTCCCAAAATAGGGCTTAGTTTTATTACCAAAAGATATGATAAAACTAACAATACTAATAATACATATATAGGAAGTTTCATAAACTTAAATATTGGATTTGGCGTTTTTTATACCATTCAAGCCCCTATACATACCTTAAAATTAGGTGTAGAACTCAATCATTTTTCTAATGGTGCTATTAAGTTCCCAAACAACGGCCTAAACTTAGCTTCCTTGGGTATTTCATACCAATTTGGTTCTGTATTATATCCTTGGGTAAAGTCTGAGCGTATGAAATTGCAGGAAGTTTATCGCTCTTGTATAGTAGCGGATACAAACCATTTAAAACTACAATTCTCTGGTTTTACAAAACAATACCGAGCCAATAGTGCAAGGTACTTTGGTGTAAATTTTGCTGCAATTTATACACGGCCTCTAAATTTGTGGGTAGATGCAGAAGCAAAGTTGAACCTAAGCATAGATCCAAGTAGAGGTGCTGAATTGACTCATTTAAGAAAAAAAGCGAGCAATAATTTACGATCAGGCATAAGTTTTGGATTTACCAATCACATCCATAGATTAGATTTATATGCAAATGCGGGGGTATACATTTATAAACTAGACATAGATTTAGATCAGTTTTGGTTTCAAAACTATCAGTTAGATTACAAAATAAGTAAAAAAATGTATACTTTCGTAGGTATAACAGCGCATGGAAAAGAAGTTGATTTCTTAGAAATTGGATTAGGTTGTAGATTATGAATAAGATAACGTTGTCAGGCGTGGTGCCGCTAACTATAAAAGATAGGATTTCAGTTAATTCTGATATTTGGAATAAAGATTTGAGTTTTGAAAAAGGAATTTTTTATGCCATTAAAGCAATTTCGGGCAGTGGAAAATCTACCTTTATTAATAGCTTGTATGGCATACGTAAAGATTTTGATGGAAGTATTTTACTAGACAATCAAGAAATAAAAACAATGTCTAGTAATGATTTATCTCCATGTAGAAAAAATGAAATGAGTATTGTTTTTCAGGATTTAAGGCTTTTTGGTCAGCTTACTGCTGAAGAAAATATTTTATTGAAAACGGAAAGTAAAACATTGAATGAAACTCAATTAGAGTGGGCTTATAGGTTAAGAATAAGTCATTTAATGTCCAAAGAAACTCAAATACTTTCTTACGGAGAGCGTCAAAGAGTTGCTATTTTAAGGGCGTTGTCACAGAATTTCGACTTTTTGTTTTTGGATGAACCTTTTAGCCACTTAGACAAAGAAAATGGTCTAAATGCCTATGAACTCATTTTAATCCAAGCCAAAGAAAAAAATGCCTGCATCATTATGACATCACTTGGCAATGAAACGTATTTAGAAGCTGATAAAACTTTATTATTATAATGCAAAAATTCCCTAAAATATTCAAAGGATCTCTAGGAAAAGCCTATTTAATTATTGCAGTATTTGGTGTAATTATAGGTCTAGTAATTACTGTTTTTTGTGTAGATGTATATGATAAACTTTCTAGTTCGGTTATGAAAAGTAGCGAAAGAACGCACATGATTGTAAACAAACAAGTCAGTATAATGAATACACTGTCTCTTAGTGATAATAGTTTCACAAAAGAAGAAATACAAGACTTAAAAAGCAAGCCTTTTATAGATGATGTTGGCGAAATTACGGCAAGTTCATGTAGAATTTGGGCTTTTAGAGATACAGAACCCCTAAAGTTTAAAACAGATTTGTTTTTTGAAGCATTAGATGACAAGTTTTTAGACAAAAAACCTAGAGAATGGCATTGGAATAAAGAAGATGATTTTGTACCAGTTATGGTCAATGCAGATTTTTTGAATCTCTATAATTTCGCTTTTGCAAAAACACAAAATTTACCCCAATTTACTACCAGCACAATAGGTAAATTTATGGTGTTGCTAGAAATAAAAGGAAATGGAATGAAAAGACTTTTTAAAGCAAGAATTGTAGATGTAAGTGATAGAATACCATCTTTGATTGTGCCAAAAGCTTTTTTAGAACATATAAACACTACCTATGGAAAGCCAGACGAAGGCAAATACAGCAGAATTCTTCTAAAAGTGAATAATCCAAGCGACCCAGAGCTGGTGCAGTATTTGGCAGACAATGATATTATTGCAAACGAAGATATTTTAAGCAGTGGGAAATCTAAATCCATGTTGGCAAAAGTTTTGGCTGGTGAGATGAGTTTGGCATTTATAATTGTATTGTTAGCCTCCATTATTGTTATTATTACATTTGAATTGCTCATTTCAAAAGCTAAAAATGATATTGTACTTCTACAAAATCTTGGTTTTCATAGCAGTGAGCTAATGCGGTATTTCTCTAAAAAATTCAATGTAATATTTACTTTACAAGTATTATCTTCTTTGGCTATAAGTTGCGGCATTGGGTTTTATATTAAAAATTATTTAGAATCATCTGGATACAACCAAATTTCTGTGCTTAGTTTAGCTGCCATTTTAGTCTTTGTAAGCATAAGTGGAGTATACTATTTGTTTTTTAGGTGGAGGATTTCAGGGTTGCTCAAGTAAAACAGCAGTAAAAAGAGGTAAATATTTTTGGTTAAAAGGATTTAGGGCAATCATATTTTTCTTTTCCATAAGAATTTAAGTAAGTATAAAATATTTCTTAAGCCATTCTGCAACATGGTTTAAGAATTTTTTTTGTATCATATTCACTAAATTTTATAGAAATAAAGTACAATTAAAATGATTAGTGCAACAATACGTTTGATTGCACTAATCAAGGCTTAAACTAAAATAAATCAATAATTCACCACTTTTACCAAACAGTATATTTGCAATTTTTTTTAATATTTGCTTGCTTACAAAATCATATTTGGTATTTTTGTATATGTCGTACACCCTTAGTTTAGAAGAAGAAAAACTCGAAATATTAAGACGCTACAGAAAATTGCTTAGGCATGCAAAACCTGTCTTAAAAGAAGGTGATACCAAAGTAATAAGAAAAGCATTTGATACTGCATTTGAGGCGCACAAAGACATGCGTCGTAAGTCTGGAGAACCGTATATTTTTCACCCAATTTCGGTAGCTCAGATTGTGGTAGAAGAAATTGGTTTGGGCACAACTTCTATTGTAGCTGCACTTTTGCATGATGTAGTAGAAGATACAGAAACTACCCTAGATGATATTCAGAAAGCCTTTGGAAGAAAAGTAGCAAGAATTATAGATGGCCTAACCAAAATATCTACTGGTTTTGATGTAGATGGATCTCCCCAAGCCGAAAATTTTAGGAAAATGTTGCTTACTCTTACAGATGATGTACGAGTAATTTTAGTAAAACTAGCAGATAGGCTACACAATATGCGTACTTTGGAGAGTATGCAAAGGCACAAACAATTAAAAATAGCCTCTGAAACCATATACATATACGCTCCATTGGCTCACCGGTTGGGCTTATATAGCATAAAATCAGAATTAGAAGATTTATACCTTAAGTATACAGATCCAGACACCTATTATTTTATTGCCAATAAAATAAACGAAACCAAAACGTCTAGAGACAAATTTATTAGAGATTTTATACGTCCTATACAAGAAGAGTTGCGCAAAAATTATATGGATTTTACCATTAAAGGACGTCCAAAATCTATTTTTTCTATTTGGAATAAAATGCATAACCAAAACATTCCCTTTGAAGAAGTATATGATTTATTTGCCATAAGAATTATTGCTAATTGTACTGAAGACAAAGAAAAGGCCAATTGTTGGCATATATATTCTATAGTTACAGACAACTACCACCCAAACCCAAGTAGACTTAGAGATTGGATATCTACACCTAAGACAAATGGTTATGAATCTCTGCATACCACTGTCATGAGCAAATCTGGCAAGTGGGTAGAAGTACAAGTAAGGTCTAAACGTATGGATGATATTGCAGAAAAAGGATACGCTGCACATTGGAAGTACAAAGAAGGAGACGATGATGGTGCCCGTAAAAGTAAAATGTCTGCCTTGGACGAATGGATTTCTAAGGTACGAGATATGCTCAAGTACGAAAATTCTAATGCCTTAGAATTTGTAGATGACTTTAGATCTAGCTTCTATAACAAAGAGATTTT
This sequence comes from Cytophagales bacterium, assembly GCA_043770215.1. Taxonomy (GTDB): domain Bacteria; phylum Bacteroidota; class Bacteroidia; order Cytophagales; family JAAEPT01; genus JAYVIQ01. The sequence goes on from JAYVIQ010000223.1 coordinate 15,778, forward strand.
TGTATTTACTCCCAAAGGAGATTTAAAAGTAATGCCTAATGGATCTACTGCCTTAGATTTTGCTTTTGAAGTACATACAGACATTGGTTTACATTGCAAAGGAGCAAAAATAAATCATAAATTAGTACCATTAAGTCATGTACTTAAAAATGGCGATCAAGTAGAGATTGTTTCAAATGAAAATCAAAAACCAAGTGAAGATTGGAAAAAGATAGTCAAAACAACCAAAGCTAAAAAGATTCTTAAAGATTATTTCAATGGGACTCAAAAAACAATTGAAGCCTATGGAAAAGAAATTTTTGATAAGTTTGTAAAGAAAAATAAAATAAAAGCACATGAAGAGTTTTTAGATGCAGTTAGAAAACATTTTAATTATGATTCATCTAAAAAGTTGTTTAATGATTTAGGAAGACGTATATTTTTTGAAACTAATCTAAAAGATTTTTTTAATAAAACAGATGAATTAAAAGAAAATCCTGCTAATGAACTCAAAGATAGTTTTGATATAACAGAAAGGAAAATTAAAAATATTGCCAAACAAGAACTTGTGATTGGCTCAGGTATATCAGATTTGAAGTATACATTTGCCAACTGCTGCAATCCTATATCAGGAGAAGATGTTTTTGGGTTTGTAACTATAAATGAAGGAATAAAAATACATAAGACAAATTGTTCTAATGCCACAGAACTGATGTCTAATTATGGATATAGAGTAATAAAAGCTAGGTGGGAGGAAGGACTGCATACCAAGTTTTTGGCGAAAATAAAAATTATTGGTACAGATAGATTAGGCATGATGAATGACCTGACTAGAATAATATCATCTGTGCATGGCGTGAATATAAAACGCTTAAGAGCAGAGACTTATGAAAACATCATAGAAGATGAGTTTCACTTAGAAATAGAGAACAAACAACTTTTAGAGCAACTTTTTTCTGAATTAATTAAGGTAGAAGGTGTAATGAGTGTAGAAAGACTCGAAGAATAGTGTATATTTGCCGTTTAGTAAAAATTAACATTGTCTACCAATGCATGCACGCATTGGTGAATAAAAACAAAAAATAGAAATTATGGCAGTAGATGTATTGCTTGGCTTACAGTGGGGAGATGAAGGAAAGGGAAAAATTGTTGATTTTCTTTCACCAAAATACGATGTTGTAGCACGCTTTCAGGGTGGTCCAAACGCAGGTCATACCTTAGAATTTGATGGTATTAAACATGTTTTACACCAAATACCTTCTGGGGTGTTTCATGCACACATAGATAATGTAATAGGCAACGGAGTAGTATTGTGTCCAATTGTATTTAAAATAGAGGCAGAGAAATTGCTTAAATACAATATAGACCTTACCAAGAATGTGTATATTTCTAAAAAAGCGCAACTCATTTTACCAAGTCACAGAGCTTTGGATAGAGCGTACGAAGAAGCCAAAGGAGATAAAAAAATAGGATCTACTCTAAAGGGAATAGGACCTACTTACCAAGATAAAATTGGTAGAAATGGTCTACGGGTAGGAGACATTTTATCTGCTAATTTTAAAGAAAAATACGAGGAGTTGGTAGCTAAACACAAAACAATATTAGGGTTTTATGGCAAAGATTTAGACATCCAAGAAGAGGAAGCAAGTTTTTTTGAATGTATAGAATTCTTTAAAAAATTCGAAATAATAGATTCTGAGTATTTTTTAAATCAGAAAATTAACGAAGGAAAAAAAATATTGGCAGAAGGCGCTCAAGGTTCATTGCTAGACATAGATTACGGCACATATCCTTTTGTAACATCTTCAAATACAACAGTAGCAGGTGCTTGTACGGGTTTAGGTATTTCTCCTGCAAACATTGGTAAAGTATTTGGTATTTTTAAAGCATACTGTACTAGAGTTGGTAGTGGACCTTTCCCTACAGAGTTAAATAATGAAGTAGGTCAGAAAATAAGAGATATTGGTCGTGAGTATGGATCTACCACAGGAAGACCAAGAAGATGTGGTTGGATAGACTTGCCAGCACTTAAATATGCTGTAATGCTAAATGGTGTTACAGAAATGTTTATGATGAAAACTGACATTTTAAATTCTTTTGAGAAACTATCTCTAGGGACTTCATATAAACTAAAAGACGGATCTACCACACAAGATTTTCCTTATGATTTAGAAGAAATAGAATTCCCTATTTTTACAGAAGTAGAAGGTTGGAACTCTGAGTTGAGTTTTGATGGTACGTATGATGAATATCCAGCTGAGTTAAAAGAGTATGTATCTTTTATAGAAAAATATTTGAATGTGCCTGTGTCTGTAATTTCTGTGGGTCCAGATAGAAAAGAAACGCTTATTAGAGAAGAATTAGTAAGTTTTTAACTTTCAGATATTGCAATTAACAAAAAAGCAACTCAAAATGAGTTGCTTTTTTGTTATAAAAGGAAAATGAAAATTTAATTCTCAAAATCCTCTTCAGTATCTAACTCCAAGGCTTTAATACTTAAGACAGAGTTTCCAGCAATGCCTTTTACGCTCCCATAAAGGTCTATAGTATTGAAAACTACCTTTTCAATTTGTTTTTCTCTTTCTTTCCAAATCTTTTGCATAGACATTTTTTCCTTTTCTAAACCTATTTTCATAGCAGTAAAGCCTTCTACTATAGCTTCTATCTGCATTTTAAACGTTGGGCTGGTTAGGTAGTCGTAGAGCATAAGCATTTTATCTCCTTTGTTTTCTTGTGTAGCTATTGCATTATTTATGTGAATAATTGAATCTCGCAAGACAGCAGACAAGCCTTTGAACTCATCAAAATTACAAACCCATACACCATCTCTTAAGCCCATTCTTTCCATGCCATTAGGCATAACCTCAGTAACTAAAACACCAATATTGGCTCCTTTTTCTCTTATGTCTGTTTTAAATTTTTCAATCCAAATGTTTTGAAAATCTTTGGTTCTTTTGCTTTCGTAATAGATGATACCACAATTTTGGGTTGTTCTAGTATGTACTATTTGTAAGCAATCACCTCCTTTTGCTCCTTTTTTTATCTCCTCTATGGTATCATAAGGAAAAGTAGTTCTTAGCCAATCTTCAATAGCAAGTTCTTGTACTTCGCCTTGCAACTGCATAGAGCCTTGTTCAGCTTTTCTTTTCATTTCTTCTGCAAGCTTTTTGTTATCATCTATTTGCTTAAGCAATTGAAGTTTTTCCATCTCAAAAGATTCTCTTTCTTTTTTCCTAGCTTTATCTTCAAGCTCTTTTTGTTGATCCAAAAATTTTTTTTGAAGTTTAAGTTCTAAGTCTTCAGATTGCTCTTTTAGTTGATTTTGCTGTTGTTTTAATGTTATTTCTAGCTGTTTTAAGTGTCTATTTTCTTCTTTTTTCTTTTCGTTATCTTCTTGTAATTGTTTCAATTGCTGTTGGTATTGCTCATTGGTCTTAAGTTCTATTTTTTCTTTTTCCGCTAACAAACTTTTGTCGAATTTTTCTCTCTCTGCTAAAATCTGTTTTTCTAGTCTTTGCCTAAAAAGTTCGTTTTCATTCTCCTTATTTTTTAAAAAAAGTTGTTTTTCTTCATCTAGTTTTTCTTGTTGTAATTTAAACTTCTGTGTTTGAGCTGCTACATTTTGTTCGTATTGAGCTTTAAATTGCGCTTCTAATTTGCCAGACAACGCTTTTTCTACATTAAAATCGTTACCGCAATGCGGACACTGAATTTTTTCCATAAACTCATTTTTATTTAAGAGTAGCAAATAAACCGAATAATTTGAAATTTGTCATCTTGTTTGTTGCTTAAATGCGTTTAACAAGATTTGTTTAGTTCTCTTTCTTTAGATTTGTTTATACACCAGAGATCAATGATGTGAATTAAGACATAGTTATTATCCAATGTATTACAAACATAAAAGGCAATAAGAGAACTAAAAGGGACTTAAAATTTTTTCTTACACCATACTTTTGGCATCTTTGTAATGAAATTTACAACAATAAAATGTCTTTAGAATTACACATAAAGCAAAGTATACAAGCTATACTACTTTCTCAGTTTGAAATAAACGAAAGCCTAGAGAAAATTGGCCTAGCGCCCACAAGAAAAGAAGTAGCTGGTGATTTTACTTTTGTTGTATTTCCATACGCAGGCAAAGCCAAAACTACACCAGAAGCTGTTGCCGAAGTTCTGGGAAAAAAACTTATAGAAACGGTACCAGAAGTAAGCGGATATAATGTAATTAAAGGATTTTTAAATATAGAACTTAGTGGCAATGCTTGGTTAGATAAACTAAAAGAAGTTTTTGAAACTGAGGATTATGGAAAAAATAATTCTATTTCTTCTAAAGTAATGGTAGAATATAGTTCGCCAAACACCAATAAACCTTTACATCTTGGACATCTAAGGAATAATTTTTTAGGTTATTCTGTTTCTCAAATATTAAAGTATAATGGAGCAGAGTTGACAATGGCAAACCTCATAAACGATAGAGGTATACATATATGTAAATCTATGCTGGCGTACCAGAAATTTGGTAACGGAGAAACGCCAGAATCTAGCGGACTAAAAGGAGATAAACTGGTTGGTAAATACTATGTAGCCTTTGATTCTGCTTTGAAAGAAGAGATAACAACATTAGTTGCAGAAGGGATTATAGAAGACGAAGCAAAAAAAATAGCTCCTTTAGTTTTGGAGGCACAAAAAATGCTGCTCGATTGGGAAAATGGTAATGAAGATGTACATGTACTTTGGAAAAAAATGAACCAATGGGTGTATGATGGATTTGCTGTTACTTATAAAAGCATAGGCGTAGAGTTTGACCAATACTATTATGAGTCTAATACCTATATGCTAGGCAAGGACATAGTGCAAGAAGGACTAGAAAAAGGTATTTTTTATGAGAAAGAAGATAAAAGCGTTTGGGTAGATTTAGAGCCAGATGGTTTAGATAATAAATTGGTACAACGTGGAGATGGAACCTCTGTCTACATCACCCAAGATATGGGTACAGCGGATTTAAAGTATACAGATTATTCTGTAAACAAAAGCATTTACGTTGTAGGAAACGAGCAAGATTATCATTTTCAGGTGCTAAAGCTGATTATGAAGAAAATGGGTCGCACTTATGCAGATGGTATTTATCATTTATCTTACGGTATGGTAGATTTACCAAGCGGTAAAATGAAAAGTAGAGAAGGAACTGTAGTAGATGCAGATGATCTTATAGAAGAAATGATTTCAACTGCTAAAACCCGAACAGAGGATTTAGGAAAAATTGATGGTTTCTCTACTCAAGAAGCAAATACACTGTATAACACCTTGGGCTTAGGAGCTTTAAAATATTATATATTGAAAGTAGATCCTAAGAAACGTATGTTGTTTAACCCAGAGGAATCTATTGATTTTCAAGGCAATACTGGTCCTTTTGTTCAATATACACACGCTAGAATTAAATCATTAATACGCAGAGCAGAGAAAGAAGGAGTGCATGCTTCATTAGAGGGCGAAGTGAATTTAGATGCCGAGCAACAAGTGTTGGCTTTACTAACTGAGTTTCCTAAAAAAATACAAGAAGCGGGTAGAAATTATTCGCCAGCGTTAATTGCAAACTTTGCGTTTGATTTATGCAAAGAGTTTAATAGATATTATGCAGAAGTTCCCTTGTTCAAAGAAGAGTCCAAAGCTCAGTTACCAGTAAGAATAGCATTTTGCACATCGGTGGCCAAAGTTATAAAAATATCTATGCATCTATTAGGTGTAGAAGTACCAGAGAAAATGTAGTTTTTTTAACATCATTTGGAATCAAATTTGAAAATCAAAATAAGGAATTAAAATAAGTAATAAATTAAAATAAGTAATAAATTAAAATTAAAAGTCTCCCTAGGGGATTTATGTACGATATGGCAACATTTGACGAAATTAACATTGGCGATACAGCCGAAAGAACTACAATTATAACAGATGAAATGATTCGTTTATTTGCTCAGTGTAGCGGAGATATGAATCCAGTTCATTTAGATGAAGAATATGCTAAAAACACTATTTTCAAAGAACGTATAGCTCATGGTATATTGGTTACTGGATTAATTAGTGCTGTTATGGGGTGTGACTTCCCTGGCGAAGGTTCCATTTACGTTTCTCAGACTGTAAATTTTTTAAGACCAGTAAAAATTGGTGATACCATTACAGCCAAAGTTGAAGCCATAGAAAAAATAGAAGGGCGTCAAAAAATGGTGAAATTTAGAACGTATTGCATCAACCAACATGGAAAAATGGTGATAGATGGAGATTCAGTGGGTATACCACCCGTAGCATAACTATTGTATTAAAATCTTGTTCAAAACAAAATGAAGCCTTTTATAGAATTACCTTATTGTTCAGATTTAGTTCAGTACAACAGACGAAAAACGATAGAAGTAAAAATTGGAGATACTCCTTTGGGTGCCTCTAATCCTATCAGAATTCAGTCTATGACCACTGTAGATACCATGGATACATTGGGATCTATAGAAGAGAGTATTCGAATGATAGATGCTGGTTGTGAGTACATTAGAATTACAGCCCCTAGTATAAAAGAAGCTGAAAATTTAGGTCTAATAAAAAAAGGATTGCTAGAAAGAGGGTACACCACTCCTTTGGTTGCAGATATACATTTTACGCCAAATGCGGCAGAAGTTGCAGCAAGGTTGATAGAAAAAGTACGGGTAAACCCAGGCAATTATGCAGACAAAAAGAAGTTTGACATTATAGAATACAATGATTTTCAGTATCAAGATGAAATAGAACGTATTAGAAAGAAATTTACTCCTCTTGTAAAAATTTGCAAAGAGTATGGTACAGCTATGCGTATTGGTACAAATCATGGTTCTTTGTCTGATAGAATTCTTTCTAGATACGGCGACACACCATTTGGTATGGTAGAAAGCGCTTTGGAGTTTTTACGTATCTGCGAAGATTTAAATTATTACAATGTTGTATTAAGTATGAAGTCTAGTAACCCAAAAGTTATGGTGCAAGCCTATCGTTTGTTGGTAGCTAGATTAGATGAAGAAAAAATGAAACCTTACCCGCTTCACTTAGGAGTAACAGAGGCTGGCGAAGGCGAGGACGGTAGAGTTAAATCCGCTATGGGTATAGGTACATTGCTAGAAGATGGGTTAGGAGATACCGTAAGGGTAAGTTTAACAGAAAACCCAGAATTTGAAGCTCCCGTTGCACGTAAAATTATAGACAGATACGTAAATTATCAGTCTAAATTTGACATAGAAAAACCAATTTCTACATACCATTTTTTGCCTTACGAGTACAAAAAAAGAATTTCAGTAGAAACAAATGTATTTGGTGGAGATCAGTTGCCAAAAGTAATTGCAGACTTTTCTAAAAACCCATTACACAGTACCTCACAGTTAAAATCAATTGGGCACCATTATTTAAGTGCTACAGACAAGTGGACAACAACAGATACCTCTGCAGATTTAATATACATAGGCAGTCATTTGCCTGAAATAGAGTTGCATAGTAACATAGGAGTATGGTGCGATTTTTATATTTTTGATACCCTTAGTCAACAAAGGCCATGTTTGCCGGTGCTTACTTTAGAGGATATAGATAAATATGAAAATCAAAAAGTCATAAAAATAAGCGCCAAAGAGATAGACGCTAATGCTTTACAGAAACTTTCACAGCATAAAAATTTGCTTTTGTTTGTAACAGTAGACCAATCATTAAACTATAAAAACTTACGACATATTTGTTTTTTACTTCAACAAAAAAATATTCGTTTCCCAATTGTATTTGGTTTAGAATATGAGGGTGTAGACATGGAGCAATTCCAAATTAATGCCTCCACAGACATTGGTGGTTTATTTATAGATGGATTCGGAGATGGAATTTGTTTAAGCGCAGGCATAACGGAAGAAGCAATTAAAACATCTAACTCACTTGCTTTTACTGTTTTGCAAGCTGCCAGAGTTAGAATGTCTAAGACAGAGTACATTAGTTGCCCTTCTTGTGGTAGAACATTGTTTGATTTGCAAGAAACAACAGCCATGATACGCAAACGTACAGATCATCTGAAAGGGGTAAAAATTGGTATTATGGGCTGCATAGTGAATGGTCCTGGCGAAATGGCAGATGCAGATTACGGGTATGTAGGATCTGGTGTCGGAAAAATAACCTTATACAAAGGGCAAGAAGTTGTAAAAAGAAGCGTGCCTTCAGAAAAAGCCGTAGATGAATTGATTGGAATTATAAAATTGGGTGGTGATTGGATAGAACCAGGGATAGCTTTGGGGTAGTTTTTGCATAAATAAAATGTATAATCATTTATAATTTTATACAACAGCTAGCCCAAAGTGCATTCTAAATTGGTGAATTCCCAATTTGTAATCTTATTTCAGTTTAAAAAACACAAGAATTTTAGGTAGCCCACAATTACATATTGCTTAAAGCGGAAGATATTTTATTTTGCAAACCCTCAGATGCATTAAGCAAAGGCAACCTCACTACCCTTGATATTTTTCCCTTTTGAACCAAAACTTCTTTTATGCCTACGGGGTTACTTTCTTCGTATAAATAGCCGTTTAAAGGTAAAAAGTCTTGTAAATGTTTAGAAGCAAGTACAAAATCGTCTGCCAAAGCAGCATGTATACACTCAGAAAACTTTTTAGGAAAAGCATTTGCAAGAACAGAAATTGATCCTTCACATCCAATAGAGATCATTGGTACCGCCAAAATATCATCTCCGCTTACCAACATAAAGTCTTCTGGTTTTCCTTTAACTATTTCTATGCACTGTTCTATATTTCCAGAGGCTTCTTTTATTCCAAAAATATTTGGGTGTTGAGCCAATTTTACTGTAGTTGCAGCAGTCATATTAGATCCTGTTCTTCCGGGCACATTATACAGCATCAATGGCACAGGACAATGATTAGCAATTAAAGTATAATGAGCAATTATACCTTCTTGACTTGGTTTGTTGTAGTAAGGAGAAACCGTTAATACAGCAGATATATGCGTGAAATCTGTATTGCTAATAATGTCTAATACTTGTTGCGTATTATTAGCTCCAATACCATACATGATTGGTTTTCTTCCTTTGTTTACTCTAGCTGTAAAAGCTAGTAAATCAGATTTTTCTGTATCTGTAAGGGTTGAGGCTTCGCTCGTAGTTCCGTTTACAACTAAATAATCTACATTTCCGTTAATGGTAGTATTTATTAGATTTTCTAGGGCTAAATAATCTATGCTTAAATCATTTTTAAATGGGGTAATTAATGCCACTCCTACACCTCTAAATATATTTCTCATTCTGTTATATTAATTCTATATCTTCTCCAAAATCTTATGGGCAGTATTTTTAGAAATACTCCAAATTAAATTCAAATCAATGAACATAATTTGTTTCAAACATTCTAAAGATGCAAAAATGTAGATGTATTTAGACAAATCAAATATTCTAAGCCATTATTCCTGTTTTTTTTCTAATTTTTCTTTGTGTCTTACATGCTTAACAAATTTAAGTTAGTAGTAGATAATTCTAAAAGTCATTAAAAAGAGGTCTTTTTTAGTTTATATTTTGGTATCTTTGAACAAATGGAAGAGGGAAGAATTTTAATTGCAGATGATGATGAATCTGTTTTGGAAATGCTAAGTTATAACCTTAAAAAAGAAGGTTATGAAGTAATCGTTGCCACAAATGGCGAAGAAGCAATCCGTAAGGCTAAAGAATTTAATCCTGATTTAATAATCTTAGATGTTATGATGCCAATTTTAGATGGTATAGATGTCTGCGGTCAACTTAGAGAAATTCACGAATTTAAAAATACCTTGATATTGTTTTCCTCTGCAAGAGCAGAAGATTTTACACAACTTTCTGCTTACGGTGCAGGAGCAGATGATTACATTGTAAAACCTGTGAAGCCAAAAATTTTGATCTCTAGAATTAAAGTGATGCTCAAACGTCATTTTGGTAAAACGGGTATAGATTCTTCTGATAAATTAGACATTAGTAGTTCTGGTCTTACAATAAATGCAGAGACTTTTAGAGTCATTAAAAACGGTAATGCCATTCACTTGGTAAAAAAAGAATTTGAGTTACTTTCTTTATTGATTTCAAAACCGGGTAAAGTATTTAGAAGAGAAGAAATTATAAATTTGGTTTGGGGTACAGAGGTAATTGTAGGAGATAGAACAATAGATGTGCATATAAGAAAATTGAGAGAAAAAATAGGAGAAGATTATTTTATAACAATTAAAGGAGTGGGATATAAATTTAACGACAATTTGTAATCTAATTTTTTATGTGTAAGCTTACTATTATTAAAGTTCAATGAAGCCGTAAGTACTATCTAATCCATCAAGCGTACTTCTTTGCTAAATTTTTGTGTTACTTGTCTATCAATCTTTGGCTGTGGTTAATATTTTCTTTTGTAATAAACGCCCAATTTAGGTGCTGCAACCACTTCATGACTTTTAGTCACACATTGTCTATATCAAAAGCCCACGAATAAAAAAATACCTATGTTTGTAGTTTCTAACGCCATATAAATTGGATAACAAAATTACCATTAAGGCTTAAAAAGGAATAAAATACAGGTGAACCTTATACCAAAAGAGAACAAGACCTAAATATATATATAACCTTTTTTTTAGGTAACCCTTGTTTTTTAAAAGCATTCAAGTGCTTTGTTTAAATCATTACCCATGCAATCATATCTCACCCTAATACAAAAAATTGTAATTTATTTCATACTTTTTATAGGTTCCATTTAAAAGTTTTTGACTGATTTTAATAGATTTACTTTCAATTTTATTTCTCTTTACATGTATAAAATACGTTTTGTTTATTTCATAAAGTAAGTTTTTTTTATTTTTAAAGAAAGTAATTTTTTGCTCTAATTCGTTTTTAAAAATAGAAGCAGAGTCAAACTCTAAACCCATTTTTTGTAATTCTTCTTTATTCCATTCAGTTTTTTTGCTCGAACATAATAATTCAAGTTTCAATTCAGAATTTTTTTTCCATTCTTCAAAAAAAATAGTAGAGTCGCCTAATCTACTCAAACGCATTTTTTCCAGTTTGTTCATATAAAAAATAGATTTTGTAATAAAGTTAGGTGTTGCTATCTTGGTTACATTCAAAACTTTTGGAACCTCTTTTTTTTCAAAAGTAGAGCAGCTCGTTATACTTAATGAGCTGCCCAATAGTAATAAATAGATATGAAATTTCAATGCTTATAATAATGATGTGCCAGACATTTCTTTGCTTTTTTCAACACCAATTAATTCTAAAATTGTTGGTGCTAAATCGCCTAACTTACCATCTTTAATAGGTTTAGAGTAGTCATTATCTACCAATATGCAAGGTACAAGATTGGTGGTATGTGCTGTATTTGGAGAACCATCTTCATTAATCATAAAATCAGAATTACCATGATCTGCTATTATAATAGATGTATAGCCATTTGCTAAACCAGTTTCTACTACACTTTGCGTGGTAGCATCTACCGTTTCACAAGCTTTTACAGCAGCTTCAAAGACACCAGTATGCCCTACCATGTCTGGGTTAGCAAAGTTTAAGCATATAAAATCTACTTCTTGCTTTTTTATTTCGGCATTTATTTTGTCTCTAATTTCAAAAGCACTCATTTCTGGTTGTAAATCATATGTGGCAACTTTAGGAGATTGGCATAGGATTCTTGTTTCACCTTCAAAGGGAGTTTCTTGCCCGCCAGAAAAAAAGAAAGTTACATGAGGATATTTTTCAGTTTCAGCAATTCGTATTTGTTTTTTACCGGCCTTGGACAATACTTCACCAAGAGTACCTTTTAAATTTGAGTTATCAAAAATAACTTCTACATTTTCAAAACTACTATCATAATTTGTCATAGTTAAGTATTTCAAATCTAACTTAGTCATTTCTTGTTCAGGAAAATCTTTTTGCGTTAGAGCAACAGATATTTCTCTACCCCTGTCTGTTCTAAAGTTAAAAGAAATTACAACATCCCCTTCTTCTATTACAGCGCCCTGTGCTGCTGCGTTAAGTAATGGTTGAATAAATTCATCCGTAACATTATTAGAATATGAATCCTGGATAGCAAGACTTAAGTCATTTACAGTAGTCCCTATTCCTTTTACCATTACATCATAAGCCAATTTCACACGTTCCCAACGGTTATCTCGGTCCATAGAGTAGTATCTACCAATAACAGAAGCTATTTTACCCTTGCTGCCTTTTAATTTATCTTCTATCTCAGAAATAAACCCTTTTCCACTTTTGGGATCACAATCTCTACCATCAGTAAATGCATGTACATAAAACTCTGGCAATTCAGCTTCAATAGCTGTCTGAATCAACCCTTTTAGATGACTAATGTGAGAATGTACCCCCCCATTAGAAACTAACCCCATAAAATGAACTTTTTTACCTGTAGATTTTGCGTAGGCGTATGCATTTACAATAGCTTCCTCGTCCTTAATAGTATTCTCTTCAAAAGCCTTATTTATACGTACTAGGTTTTGGTACACAATCCTTCCAGCACCAATATTCATATGCCCAACTTCTGAGTTGCCCATTTGTCCTAAAGGCAGACCAACCGCCAAACCAGAAGCTTCTAACTTAGAATGTGGGTATTTAAGTAAAGCAGAATTATAAAATGGTGTTTTAGCCTGAGCTATAGCAGAAACATCAGGGTCGTTTCCAATTCCCCATCCATCCATTATTATTAGTATAACTTTTTTATTCATTTGTGTATATGTTTCAATTTCCAAAGCAAGTTACATAAAATATGTAACCAAGCACAAAAACTAAACAACTTTACAATAGATCATTAACTTCAAATAAATGTAGTTCAGCAATTAGCTTAGATTATACGTAGTAAAACTATCCGAAAGGCTACAAACATTTGTGCTTTTACCAAACGGGTCCCAACACCAACACAATTAAGAGTGTAAATATTAGATGTTTTAAAGTTAAGATTGAAAGATTTTTCATTTTAATATTCCACAAAACATTGATTTATAGCACATTGAGCGTTATAATAATTAAATTGGTTATAATTTAAGGATAAAACATTGTATAGGGCAATAATTTTCTTACCTTTGCACTCCCTTAGAGAGTATGGGGATTAGGAATGACAGAGAGTAGGGAATAGTTTAGATATAA
>JAYVIQ010000224.1:0-23248 GCA_043770215.1 Cytophagales bacterium
GTACCTGCTTGGGTGGTAGATTTCCCTCAGTTTGAATTGACAGATGAAGGCAGATGGACATTCTCTCATAACCCTTTTTCTATGCCAGCCATAGCAGACTTAGAAAAACACATGAAAGGCGAAGACATAGGAAGTATTATTGCCCAACAATATGATTTGGTACTAAACGGATATGAAATTGGTGGTGGATCTGTGCGGGCACATAAGGCAGAAATTTTGGAAGCTACTTACCGCAACATGGGTTACAACAAAGAAGAAATGATTAAAAGTGTAGGCACTATGTACCAAGCTTTCCAATACGGAGCTCCTCCACATGGCGGTATTGCTTGGGGTATAGATCGTTTGTTGATGATTTTGGAACGCAAAACTTCTATACGTGAGGTTATGGCTTTCCCTAAAACTGGTTCTGGCGAAGACTTGCTTTTTAAAGCACCGTCTATGTTGCCAGAGAAGAAAGTGAGAGAGCAGAATGTACAGGTGATAAAGAAATAATCTTACTAACTAACTAGGTTGCTTTTAGTAACCTAGTTAATTTTTAGAGGCAAACATCAATTTTTTATAGGAAGAATTTTTATCACGTTATGCAAATATCTTTCTTTACCTTCTTTATCATCCTCAATTTCAGTTGCATTGTACTAAATCCTTAGGACATATGCATTCGGTTTTTAGTATACCCTATTTGATTTGAATATGATACTAAACTAAGAGTACATTTTCTATAGGCTATTGCAGAAGCCATAGCAGATCTTACCCCAAAAGTACGAGCTTCATAACTGGCAGTAGCTACAACACCACGTTCTTTAGATCCGCCTACAGCCACAGGTTTTCCTTTTAAATCTGGGTAGTATCTTTGTTATACAAAAACAAAAAAGCATCTATGTCTATATGTATGATTTTGCGTGACATTTTTAAATACTTTTACTAATGTAAATAAATTAGTTTTTGTTTTCTGATTAATAAAGTATATTAGTTATCTAGTAAATACTGTTTATGAACATGGGCAAAAGAATTATTTGTATTGCAATAATACTGTTTAGCGCTTTTTCTTTTTTATCTTTTGATACAGACAATAGCGCCAAAATTATTGGGTTTTGGTGGAGTCCTGAAAAAAAATCGAAGATTAAAATTTTTAAATCTACTGATGGTAAATATTATGGAAATGTAGTTTGGCTTAAGGATGCAGTAAACGAAGACGGAACACCAAAAAAAGACAAAAATAATCCAAAGGTAGAAAAACGTAAAAACACAATTGTGAATCTTCAGATACTAAAATCTTTTGTTTTTGACGGAGATAAGCAATGGGAAGGGGGTACCGTTTATGACCCTGAAAATGGAAAAACATATTCGTGTACTATGACTCTCCAAGATGAAAACACCCTTAATCTAAGAGGCTACGTAGGAGTTTCTTTACTTGGGAGAACGGCAGTTTTTACAAAAGCAGATTGAATTTTTCGCTTTTATTTTACAGCTTTTTTAATGAGATTAATTAATTAGAATACGTCCAATCAATCATTAATAAACTAGCTCTAAATATTTTTTATCATGTTGTACCTTGTGTATTTCATATTTTTAGCTACAAACCAATACAAAATCACTAACTTTGTAGATTATAAAATAAGAATATGTCGAATATAGTAGCAATAGTTGGTAGACCAAATGTAGGTAAATCTACTTTTTTTAATAGGATCATAGGTGAGCGAAAGGCCATTATGGACAATGAAAGTGGAATTACAAGAGACAGACATTATGGTCATGCAGAGTGGTGCGGAAAGTATTTTACAATCATAGATACTGGTGGTTATGTAACAAATTCAGATGATATTTTTGAAGAATCTATTCGCCAACAAGTAGATATAGCCATTTCAGAGGCAGATGTAATTTTGTTTATGGTAGATGTAGATTACGGCCTTAATGACCTGGATAAAGAGTTTGCTAAAGTCTTAAGAAAATCTAAAAAACCATTATATGTAGTAGCTAACAAAGCAGATGACGGAAACAGAGCACACATGGCCAATGAGTTTTATCAATTGGGTATGGGAGACGTTTATCCAGTTTCATCTCAAACGGGTTCAGGTACTGGAGACTTGTTAGATAAAGTAGTTTCTCACTTTGAAGAAGAAGGAGAGGAGTTTCCAAATGAGGGAATACCCAAAATAGCAATACTTGGAAGGCCAAATGCGGGAAAAAGTTCTTTTCTAAACGCCATTTTAGGCGATGATAGAACCATTGTTACAGATATAGCGGGCACTACTAGAGATTCTATAGATACAAGATATAAGTTATTTGGCAAAGATTTTATAATTACTGATACAGCAGGGATTAGAAAAAAAGCCAAAGTGCATGAGGATATAGAGTTTTACTCTGTTTTACGTGCAATAAGGAGCTTAGAAGAGTGCGATGTTGTTATTTTGATGGTAGATGCAGTCAGAGGTTTTGAGGCCCAAGACGTAAGTATTTTGGGGTTAGCAATCAAAAACAACAAAGGGGTTGTGATTTTGATAAACAAATGGGATTTAGTAGAAAAAGATCATAAAACGTCTATTGAATTTGAAAAAGATATTAAAAATAAAATAGCACCAAACGGACACATACCTATTGTTTTTGTATCTACTTTAGAAAAACAAAGGATTTTTAAAGCCATAGAAACAGCAGTAGAAGTTTATGAAAATAAAAATAAACATATCTCTACTTCTGTGCTTAATGATGTCATGTTGCCAGAAATTGAAAAATATCCACCTCCAGCACTAAAAGGAAAATACATTAAAATAAAGTATATCACACAGTTACCTGGTTATACACCTACATTTGCTTTCTTTTGTAACTTGCCTCAATATGTGCAAGAACCTTACAAGAGGTTCTTAGAAAACAGAATGAGGTATCATTTTGGCTTTGGTGGAGCTCCAATGAGAATCTTTTTCAGAAAAAAATAATAAAATTATATTGCGGTTCTAAAAAAACTTTACTTATCTTTGTGTCGTTGAACCTATTAAAATATTAAAGGAAATGAAAAAAGTATTATTAATTCTAGCTGCGAGCGCAATGTTCGCTTTGTCTTCATGTTCTAAAGCTGAAGAGGCTGCTACTGAAGCTGTTGATTCTGCTGCTACTGAAGCTGTTGATGTTGTTGAAGAGGCTGCTGCTGAAGCAGTTGATTCTGCTGCTGCTGTTGTTGATTCAGCTGCTGCTACTGCACCTGCTGCTGAGCCAGCTCACTAAGATTACAAAAATCTTTAAATTAAGGGGTTGTATTTTACAACCCTTTTTTTATGTCTAAAATTATAGAAACCCTTTCTAAATATACATCGTTATCTGGAGCAGAGATTGCAGAGGCGTGTATGAACAGAAATCCATTTTATCTAAAAATAGTATCTCCAAGAAAAACCAGATTAGGAGATTATAGGTATAATTTTGAACAAAAATACCATCAAATAACCATTAACAATGACTTAAAGGGAGACTCTTTTTTGTTTACACTTTTACATGAAATAGCACATCAGTTGGCTTTTTTAAAATACAGCAGAAACATAGAGCCACATGGCAAAGAATGGAAAAATGAGTATAAGAATTTGTTACTTTTAGCTTTGGAGAAAGATGCTTTTGAAAATCCTAAATTAATCATAAAAGGAATAGATAATATTAAATCATCATCTGTGTATAACAAAGAACTATTTAGAGCTTTATATACAAACCCTACAGAAGACGAATGTTTTTTAGACATGGTTCAAGACCAAAAAGAGTTTATTTTTAATGCAGTTATTTATAAAAAAATACAAAAAAATAGGTCAAGAACCCTTTGTTTAAATGTAGAGAATAGTAGAAAATACCTGATTTCTAACCAAGCTCTTGTAATGATTATTGAGGATTAACTAAAAAAGTATCATATTGCACTAAATTATAAATTTATGACAAAATTTAAGATAGTAATTGTTGCTTTGGTTTTGATGCTCTTAGGTGTGGCTAGTTACATTATTTTTGGAAGCTATAGCGATGGGTACAGGGCCGGTAGAATAATGAAAATTTCTCACAAAGGACATATTTTTAAAACATATGAAGGAATGCTTGATATTGGTGGGTTACAAAGTGGAGAAGATAATGGTGCAGCAACTACTGTATGGAATTTTTCTGTAAAAGATAAAGAAGTTGTAGCTCAGATAGATGATGCCGTAGAGAATGGGTATTCTGTGAAGTTGTATTATCATGAAAAATACTACCACTTCTTTTTTTGGGGCGACACTAAGTATTTTGTATACAAAGTAGATAAAATAAAAGATAGGCCAGCTCTTAAATAGCCTTTTTGGTTTTTTAATTCTTTTAATACAACCAAATAATTAATGAATTTGGAACAATACGTAGTATAAAGTAACCAAATGTAGGATTATGTATGAGATAATAAATTTTAAGAGGAAACTCTACCAATTTTCTAATAAATTTGTTTCTAAGTGGTTGGTACTAACCATAGACTTGGTTATAGTTTCATTTTGTTTTTTTTTAGCGTATTTGTTGGCTTATGATTTTATTTTTTACAGAATTCCTTTCGTAAATTTCAAATTTGAATTGCCCATAGTCTTAATTGCTTTTTTGATTTCATTTCTTATTACAAAATCTTTTTATGGAGTTATAAGGCATACCAGTATGTCAGATGCATGGAAAATTTTACTTTCCATACTTATCTCTACATCCATTCTAATAGGATTGGATTATATTTTATATCCTGGTGCTAAAAGACACCTTTCTGTGGTATATATTCCTAGGTTGGTAGTCATAATTCATTCGTTATTATGTCTAATTTTTTTGGTCATGGCTAGACTTGTTTTTAAAGTGATTTATTATAATCTAGTCTCTGGTTCTAAACCCACAAGACGAGTGATAATTTATGGCGCTGGAAACGCAGGAATAAATACATTAAATTCACTTTCTGCTGGTAAGATGAAGAATACCCTCAAAATCATAGGTTTTTTAGATGATAATCCATCTAAAGTACATAAGACTATAAATGGATATAGAGTATTTAATACAGGTAAAGATTTAGATCAAATTATTGAAAATAAGGAGGTTGATGAAGTTATTTTTGCCATTGAAAATATATCAAAAACAAAAAAGAGAGAGATTGTAGGTCTATTAATAGAAAAAAAAATAGAGGTTAAAATAATACCACCTATAGAAAAGTGGATAAATGGACAATTGGATACTCAACAAATAAAAAAGGTAAATATAGAGGACTTGTTGGGAAGAGAGCAAATTTTATTAGACGTACAAAACATTAGTGACCAAGTAAACCAAAAAGTAATCTTGGTAACAGGTGCTGCAGGATCTATTGGAAGTGAAATTTGTAGGCAACTAATGAATTTTTCGCCCTCTAAAATAATATTATTAGATCAGTCAGAAACTGGGATATTTGAAATTGAAAATGAATTGATAGAATCATCTTCAAAAAAAGAAATTGAGATTATTAGCGTAATTGCAGATGTAAGTAGCGATCGTATTTTTAGC
The DNA here is from genome assembly GCA_043770215.1 of Cytophagales bacterium. Lineage (GTDB taxonomy): Bacteria > Bacteroidota > Bacteroidia > Cytophagales > JAAEPT01 > JAYVIQ01. Next base: position 5,491 of record JAYVIQ010000224.1, read on the forward strand.
GTTTTTGATGCTAACAACATTAATATAGTTTACCATGCTGCTGCCTATAAGCACGTACCTCTAATGGAGAAAAATCCTTCTGAAGCTGTATTGTGCAATGTGCTTGGGACAAAAAATATGGCAGACGCCGCAGTAAAGTTCGGGATAGAGAAATTTGTTATGATTTCAACTGACAAAGCCGTAAATCCTACCAATGTAATGGGTACTTCTAAAAGAATTGCAGAAATATACATTCAGACCCTTCAGAATTATTTGCTATTGGCAGGAAAATCAAAAGTAAAGTTTGTTACTACTAGGTTTGGAAATGTGCTTGGCTCTAACGGGTCTGTGATTCCTGTTTTTAAAAGACAAATTCAAGCGGGGGGGCCAGTGAAAGTAACGCATCCTGATATTACACGTTATTTTATGACTATTCCAGAGGCTTGTCAGCTTGTTTTAGAGGCAGGAGCTATGGCAAAAGGGGGAGAGATTTTTATTTTTGATATGGGAGAATCTGTTAAAATTTTAGACCTAGCCAAAAAAATGATTCGACTATCTGGTTTTCTGCCAGATATAGATATTAAAATAGAGTTTACAGGCTTACGAGAAGGAGAGAAACTTTACGAAGAGTTGCTTAACAATAAAGAAAAAACAATACCTACCCATCATGAAAAAATCTTAATAGCAAAAGTTAGAAAAGATGACTATGTACAAGTAAATGCTAATATCGAAAAATTGCTCATGAAAGCTAAAACCAAAGATTCAATGGCTATAGTACGCCAAATGAAAATTATGGTTCCAGAGTTTATAAGCAAAAACTCTATTTATGAACAACTAGATTTAGAATAATTTTTTATTAATAAAGTCAATTTCTGTATATTTTTGTTCAAAAGAAAATTATAATCTTTACTCTCATAATATTAATTTTGAAAATGAATTTATTTGTTTACGGTACACTAAAAAGTAATTTTGATAATGATTTTGCCAAATACTTAAGAGGAAAAGCTACCTACATGGGACAAGGTAAAGTTATTGGAAGAATGTATTTATTGGGCTGGTATCCCGGGATTATTTTAGATAAAGACGGTTATGAAATAATAGGAGAAGTGTATCATCTGAGCCTACAAGCAGAAGAGGTATTGGCTAAGCTAGATGATTATGAGGGGGTAGAACTTGGTGACTACCGTAGAGTTCTCAGAACTATTTTTGTAAATGATTTGCCTATCAAATGTTGGGTGTACGAAACTTTGATAGAAACAGATATAGAAATAAAATCTGGGGAGTTTTTGGCACCAAGCAATTGAGATTTGTAACCCAGATGCTACAAATTTGTGTATAAAAAAATGTTAAAACCTTGTGTACTCATCAGCTTATTCAATTTTCAACAAGCTCTCTAGAATACTTTCTTTAAAGTATTTGCCATTATAAGGTCCAAACCAATTTACATCTCTAACTTCATGAGCATCCCAATAATAATATTTATCTGAAGTTATGTAACCAATATACTCACCATTAAAGCTCGTGATAATAGGTGTAATACTATTTGCTTTGTTTTCTTTTTCTATTTCTAACATAAGTTCACCAGAAAAATCACATGGTGTGCCAATGAAGCAAACATCATCCATTTTTAGAAAAGATAGTTTACCAACGCCTTTGCCCAAAATCCACTCAAATATAAAAGGTCTTAGGCGTATATACCTCCCAACCTTTAAATGGGGAGTTCTTAATGGCAAACTAATTTGATAATACAAAACAGATTGTAATGGCTTGAAACTGTCTTTTACTGGTATGTTGTTTTTAATACAATTTATTAAATTATTGGCATAATTGTTTTTTATTTCAGTACTAAAGTCTGGAAGCAAAGGCTCATGGCTTGCTACAGCTCCAGCAGAGAAAATAGCAAAATCTATTTCATCTAATTCATTAACCCCTTTTATAAGAGCACCGGGATAATCAGCAGAAATCATATTAAGTTTACGAGGCAGGCAAGTAGCATGAGCAGCGTATGTAATTAGAGCCATAACTTTTTTGCTTTCATTTCTTAAAAACAAAATCCTTAAATTAGAGTCTATTCCACCATTTACTTTGTTTAGCCTATTACCAACTAAACCAGATGTGGGGATTGTACGGTAAGTATAATCTACTTTAGATAACTTAAAAATAGACTCTCTAACGGATTCAATCGTTTGGTTTATCAAAAAGTCAATTACTTTTTGGTCTTTGCCTCCTAAGGAGAAATAACCACCTATTTTGTCTGCGTATGAACCAATAGCATTGTGGGTATGCGTTGCTGTATAGAAAATACCATCAAAAAATATATGATTTTTTTCTAGTTCTTTTTCTAGTTCTTTTACAAAAAAAGGATGGACAATTAGTAGATCATAAGCAAGGTAAAGGTAATTTTTCTTCCCTTGTTTAAATACTATTGAACGTACAAAAATACTGTCTAAAACTTTCTCATGATAATTATTTTTACCAAAACCAATTACTTTTACAGGGAAATTAGGGGTGATATGAGCTTCTGACCAACCAGCTTCAACCAAAGCAGAATCAGGCTGTATTTTTTTTATTTCTGAGATTATTTTTTTACTTTCTTTATAGTATTGTTGATTTTTTAAAGGGGTTATGTCTACAGTTGTAAAAAGAATTATTGGCAACAAAATGAGTATACATAAAGCATAAAACACGTTTTTTTTCCACTTTGACATAATCTTCTTTTACTGCTTATTAATTTTTATAAAATATATCATTTCTTTAATTCTAAAAAAAGTGAAAACAATTTAATATTTTGCTTTAGTGTTGAATAAAATAATTTTTAAGTTATACTATTTGAAAACCTATTATTTCTTTAAATAAAACCTTAAATTGCATATTGATACTGTTTTTTTGGTTTTGTAGAAAAAGAAAATATACTAATTTGGAGAAGAATAAAACAAAATTCAATTTTAAAAAAACTAGTCTTTTTATTCTAAAAGTTGTTGTTGCGGCTTTAATTATGTTTTTTATTTATAGTAAAATAGATATGAAAGTAGCCAAAGAAGTCTTGGGTAAACTTTCTTGGATGAGTTTAGTTTTTGGATCACTACTTTTTGTTGTAAGTGTTTTTTGTTCTGCTATTAGACTTACATATTTAATTAGAGATATAGGTATAAACATATCATTTAAATCTAATGCTAAGTTGTATTTGTTGGGCATGTTTTATAATATTTTTATTCCAGGCGGGGTAGGAGGAGATGCCTACAAAATATTTTATTTAAATAAAAAATATGGTTTGAAAACAAAAGAGAGTTTTTGGCCTTTTTTAGTGGACAGAGGTAGTGGATTATTTTCACTTTTGGTACTTATTTTGTTATGTGGGTTCTTTTTCAAATTACCAAATGTAGATCACCAAAGTGAATGGCTTTTAGGGGGTATATTTTTTGGGTTTCTAAGTGTTTTTCTAATTATTGGTTTCATTAGAAAAGTGCATTTAAAGACTTTTTTCATTACATTACCCCTAGGATTTTTAACTCATATACTACAAGCTGGAATGGTGTATTTATTTATTCATGAAATTGGTGTAACGCATCATTCAATAGAATACTTTTTCTTATTTTTTGTTTCTTCTATAGCATCTATAATTCCTATTACTCCTGGTGGTATGGGACTGCGCGAAGCTACCTATCAGTTTGGAGCTAAATATTTAGAAATCAATCCCAGCATAGGAGCGTTTGTAGCAACTTTATTTTTTGTAATTACTTTAGTGATATCATTTACAGGTGTATTTTATCATTTTAAAGGGGTTGATAACATAAAGCAAGAGGATTAAAACAAGGGTTTCAATTTGACGGATTATTTTATAATTTCTTGCATATCACTAGATAAAAATTTAGTGTCTGTTTTTTCAGAAAAAAACTTTTCTCAAGTAGATAGGGCGGGCATGTTATTGAGTGATCAAATAGTAACTAAAAATATTCGTTTCAGAAAAAGTAATGTTGGATACGTGACCGATTGGCATGTTTCTTCAGATCCAACGCTTATTGTTGTTCAATCAGGTGTTTTAAGAATAACTTTACAAAATGGTGAATACAAAGATTTTGCACAAGGAGATATGTTTATAGCATCAGATGCATTGCCATTTGGTGTAGAATTTGAATCTAAAAAGCATGGACACAAGGCAGAAGTTTTAGGGACTAATTCTTTTTCAGCAATTCACATAAAATTAGAACAGCTATAGTCTTATCTTAGATTTAAAAAGGATAACCAGATTGCCAATCGTTTTTATGTCTAGTAAAAAGAGTTATCACATCTTGATAATCTGGGAATTGTGTAATTAATTTGTCTCTTTCTCCTAATTCAAAATCTTTAAAATCAAATCCTGGGTACACTGTGCAGCCTACAAATGAATATTGACCTCTACTTCTAGAGCAAAACCAGTTCCCTGCACTTACGGTGTATTGAGGCAGATCTCCATTTGCAATATCATTTCCTATAAGGGTTAGCTTTAACTCTCCATAAGAATCTATTTCTATTAACTCTAGAGAGTCACCATCATAAAAATGCCAAGTTTCATCAGATTTTATTCTATGCATTGCAGAAAAATCATTCTCTTCTAATAAGTAATAAATTCCTGTAGCAATATTTCTTTCGCCATTAAATCCGTTAAATGTTGCTTTAGTTTCTGATCGGTAGATTTCTTTGAAGTATCCGCCTTCTGGATGTTTTTCTAATGCCAAAAATTTTATAATGGTAGATGCTTCTTGCATTTTATATAGATTGTAAGTAAAGTTTTTCTACTTTTTCTCTAGCCCAAGGGGTTTTTCTTAAAAAAACTAAGCTAGACTTTATGGTTGGATCATGTGTAAAGCAGCGAATATTTATTCTTTGACTTAGTTCTTCCCAACCGTATTGCTCTTCTAAATGCAAAAGTATATCCGCTAGTTTTACTCCGTGCAAAGGATTGTTTGGCTGCTTAGTATCTGTTATTTCCATGAGTAGTACAAAAGTAGTCATAATGTGATTGCCTTACTAAAACTAAAGCAAAATTGATTTTTGCAATAGTTGAAACATGTTATCTGCAACCAAACTACTAGGTTATTACTCACAATTTGCTTTAAATGTACTTTTTTAGCAAAGAGAACCCTATGTAATTCGTTTTTGTTTATTCCAAATCTTCTAGAGCCTCTAAGATTTCTGCCAACTCATCAAAATTTTTATACCCTGGTCTTATTTCATCGCTTCCTTTAAGATGCAAGCCAGCGAATTTGCTTTGGTTTACTAAATGTTGTAAACTTTCTAGGCTTACATTCTTTCCTATAAGTAATTTGGTATCTATTTTAGGTGTTAGTGTATTTTCATCAAAACCATCTTCTATTACTAAAAAACTTATTTTATTAGGGATGTCTAAAACGTTTTCTGAGGCTGTAAAAATCACTTCTATGCCATTATTTATTAGGTAAGTAGCCTGTTCAGAGGTGTTGGTTTGTACATAGTCAAAGTTTAATTCTTTATGTAAATGTAGAATTTCTTCATTAGTGGCACCAACAAACTCACCAACAAATTTTGGACCTTCTAGCCAGTGAGTTATTGCTATATAATCTTCTTTAGTGAGTGATTTTCTAGCTGGGTGTTTCATTACAAATCCTAACAATTGTACACCCATACCCGCACAATAGCGTGCATCACTAAGATTATTTATCTCGCCAACTTTCACAAATACATGAGCCATATGTTATAAGATTTAACTTCTTGCGTTTAATTTACGCACCACAAATTACGGCTTTTATTTAACTTTATGTATATTTAGCCTTATGTTACTTAGGAAATCGATTTTAAAATTTGAAGCACTTGTTTTGAAATTTACTTATTACCCATTAACAAAAGAATCTAGTATTTTAGGTAGGTCTTTGTTCGCTGGTGTTGTATTTATGTCTTCAATTTTACTTTTTTCTTCTTGTGTTAGCGATAAAGTAGAACCAGATAAATTATATGGAGGTATTGATTATTTTCCTTTTTATAAATCGGATACAATCAACTACAAAGTGATTGAAATAAATTTTACGGTATCTAAAAGTGATACAAACACTTATTTTGTTAGAGAAAAAATGATTGACCTCATAGAAAAAGACAATAACAAAACAGCCATTATTGCCCAATCTTATTCTAAAACTTTAGAAGAAACTTTTAAAACCACAAAATTGTATTCTATACTTTTAAATAATAAAGAATTAGTATATAAAATAGATGATAAGAGCTACCTATATAGTCCCTTACCTGTAGAAAAAGGAATTTCATTTGACCAAAATCTATATAATTCTGAAGCTCCAAAGCTGGCAAGTATAGATAATTTGGCGTCTAATGTTATGGTAAATGACTTTGATTCTAAGTTGGTGTTTAATAATGCTTTGCAGATAGTATTCGAAAAGAAAATAAATGCCATAGAAGATATATACAAACACATGATTTACCAATCTAAAAAAGGCTTAGTATTTGAGTTAAATCAGTCCATAAATAGGCAACCAAATCAATTACCAATAGGCTATAAGATTATCAAAATCAGACTCTAAGATGAAAAAAAATATCCAACTTATTTTTTTTCTTTTATTTTTGTGGTCTAGCGGTTGGTCTCAGAAGTATTTTATAGAATTTAAAGATAAGGATCTTTTTGATGTTAATATTTGTCAAAAACAATTGTCAGAGAAGTCAATATCTCGTAGAGCAAATCAAAATATTTTATTGGCACAAACAGATATGCCTGTTAAAAAAGCATATTTAGACAGTTTGCAAAGCTTGGGAATTCAAGTAAAGTATGTTTCTAAATGGTTGAATGGAGTTTTAATAGAGTTGACAAATGTAGGCCTTATAAATACACTAAAAGCCAAATCATATGTTAGTAATCTTCATAATCTAGAAAACAACACGTATGGCGGAACACTAAAAATAGTAAATACAGATTTTGGTGCTAATTTGAGTAATGCAAATTTTTTTAATGTAGAATTGTTTCATAATCAAGGAGTTTTTGGAGATAAAAAGTTGTTAGCGGTTTTTGATGGGGGGTTTTTAGGAGTAAATACCTCAACACCATTTAAGGATTTATCAATAGCAGATGCGTATAGTTTTAAATACAATTCTAAAGATGTATATGAAGATTTCACTCATGGGACAAACGTTTTATCTATTGTTTCGGCAAATGAACCAGGTAAGTATGTGGGTTTTGCACCCAAAGCCTCGGTGGCATTGTATGTAACTGAAGATGAATCTACAGAAAAAGTGTATGAAGAATATTATTGGCTTTTTGCTGCAGAAAGGGCAGATAGTTTGGGTGTAGATGTAATAAATTCTTCTTTGGGGTATTATGATTTTGTACAACCTAGCCAAAATCATGTTTTTAGTGAATTAGATGGAAATACATCTGTTATTTCTAAAGCGGCAAATTTAGCTTCTGAAAAAGGTATTTTGGTAGTCTCAAGTGCAGGGAATTCTAATTTGAGTTCTTTTTGGCCTTACATTAACTTTCCCAGCGATGCACCATTAGTATTGACCGTGGGTGCTATAGAGGAAAATGGGCAGGTTTCTGATTTTAGTTCTAGAGGACCTATAAACAATACTTATTTTAAACCAGAACTTGTAGCTCCTGGAAGAAATGTGTCTGTTTTAAATCAACTAGGGAATAAAATCATCTCTTCTGGCACTTCATTTTCTGCCCCAATGATCTCTGGATTAGCATTGTTGTTTTGGTGTAAGAATCCTAATCTTACTGCCCAAGAAGTAAAGAAAACGCTGATAGATAATTCTACCAATGCCCTGAACCCAACAAATGAATTAGGGTACGGGTATCCGTCTATTAAAAAAATGCTGGGAATTGAAAATAGCCTACAAGAAAAAAAAATTATATTTGTAGAATATTTAGATATATTGGGGCGGTATATAGGCAATAACCCAATAAGGACAGGTGTATATCTAAGAAAAGTTTGGTATCAAGATTATACTTTTATTATAGAAAAGACATTTATAGAATCATGGTAAATAAAACAGGGATCTTGCTATTTTGTATTTTGGCCATAAATACTGTGTTTATTGGTCAGAAAAAAAACTTCATTTCTGAAAATATGCTGTCTATAGAAACAGGATATAAGGAAAGCGATGCAAAAAAAATGCTTAACCATGTACACAAAATATATCAGTTAGATACCATTTTACCTGATAATGCGGCTTTTTTTTTAGGCTATATTTTGTACAAAAGTAATAAGCTTATAGAAAGCAAAGCAGCATTGTTGCGCTATGTACAATTAACCAAAGAAATTGGTATTTATTTTGATTCTACGCAACACATTATAAATAAAATAGACGAATCACTGTTGCAGTACGATACCAATTATTGCGACATTTGTAAAACTTTAGGTCCTTTATCAGAAAAAGAAGTATGCAAAATTTGTTACGGAATCGGAAAGAGAGAGCAACCCTGCAATGCCTGTAATGCCACAGGAATAGAAATTTGCCCAAGATGCTTGGGGGTAGGGTATGAGCATTATCAAGATAGCTTTCAAAACAATTATTACCCATGTAGAGTATGCAATAAGTCTGGCACAATAACATGCTCTAATTGCAATGGAACTACCAAAGAAGTAAATGTATGCAAACCTTGTGCTGGCCAAGGTCAAGTACCAAAATTACGAGATTGCACCCATAGAGATTTGATAAACGCAGTAATTACACCACAAAAACAATCCAATAAATCAAGTTTTTATAGATGACAACTCAATTCATAGAAGCCCTAGAAGTTTTAAAAAATGGTGGGGTAATAACACATTTGACAGATACAATATGGGGTTTAGCTTGTGACCCCACACAAGACGCAGCTGTAGAACGTATACACAATATTAAACAAAGACCTTCTGGAAAATCATTTATTGTACTTATTTCAGATCCAAACCAACTGTACAATTATGTTGAAAAAATTCCTGAAATAGCTTGGGATATTATAGAATTTGCAGAGGAACCCTTGACAGTTGTATACCCCAAAGGAAAAGGAGTTTCAGCTAAAGTTTTAGCAGATGATGGAAGCATAGCCATAAGATTAGTAAAAAAAGGAGGCTGTTTTGAATTATTAAAAAAACTTAAAAACGGGTTAGTTTCTACTTCAGCAAACCTTAGTGGATCTCCTAGTCCATTGAATTTTAAAGATATAGATCCAAATGTATTAGATAAATTGGATTTTGTTTTGCCTTCTAATGATTCTACCAACCAAAAACCAAGTAAAATTATAAAACTAGAGATAGATGGTGGTTTTAAAGTAATAAGAAATTAATTTTGGAGAAAAATCACTATGAAAAATAACTATGATTTTATTTTTGCTGGTGCTGGTTTGTCGTCTCTAATGACGATACACAAAATGATCTTATCTAAAAAATTTGAAGGAAAAAGCATTTTAATTCTTGACGAACATCTTAAAAATACAAACAACAGAACATGGTCTTTTTGGAGCGAACCAAACCATGTATGGGAAGATTTTGTAACTAAAAAATGGGATTACGCATTATTTGCAAATAAAACAAATCACAAAAGATTAGATCTAAGTCCTTTCCAATACAATATGATTAAAGGGTTAGATTTTTACAATCTTATTTTTGAGAAAATTAACCAATCGCCAAATATTTTTTTTAAACAAGCCAAAATACTTAATCACAGAGAACAAAATGAATTTGTAGAAGTAAGTAGTAGCCTAGGTGATTTTACGTGCAAGCAACTATTAAATTCAATTTATGATTCTAGCGAACTTGATAATCAGAAAAAATATCCAGTCTTACAACAACATTTTGTAGGTTGGTTTATAAAAACAAAAGAAGAATTTTTTGATTCGGATGTTGCTACTTTTATGGACTTTTCTTTAGAACAAAATGGAAATACAAAGTTTATGTATGTATTGCCAACTTCTAAAAAAGAGGCGCTTTTTGAACCAACATGGTTCTCGCATAAGCAATTAAAAAAAGAAGTTTACGAAAATGAAATTATCCAATACCTAAATAACTTAGGTATAAAAGACTACGAAATTGTTGAAAAAGAACAAGGTAGTATACCTATGACATGCTTTCCATTTTGGCAGAAAAATACAAAAAGAATTTTACATATAGGTACTGCCGGTGGTTGGACCAAAGCAAGTACAGGGTTCACTTTTTTTTATGCGCACAAAAAAACCAATCAATTGATTGATTTTCTTTCAAAAAAAGGAGATTTTAAAGAGTTTCATAAAACAAATAAATTTTGGTTTCTAGATTTAATTTTTTTAGATGTTTTAGATAAAAAAAATGAATTAGGGTCAGACGTTTTTTCTTCTTTGTTACTTTCAGGTAAAACTGAATTGGTACTTAGGTTTTTAAATGAAGAAACAAACTTTTTCCAAACCCTTAGAGTAATGTTATTATGTCCTTTAAAACCATTTACTAAATCGCTTTTAAGAGTTGTTTACAAACAATTGCTCTGAGTCAATTTTAATTTAAAGCACTATATTGGTTAATTTTATTGCTCAATTTGAGCATCATAAAGTTCTTTATATATTCCATTCAAAGCATAAAGTTCATGGTGAGTTCCTATTTCTGCAAGCTCTCCTTTATCTAAAACCAAGATTTTATCTGCTAGTTTTACAGTTGAGGCTCTGTGCGAAATAAGAATAGAAGTTCTATTTTGCATGATGGTTTTTAGGTTTGTCAAAATTCTATCTTCAGTTTGCGTGTCTACAGCAGAAAGGCAATCATCAAAAACTAAAATTTTAGGTTTTCTAATAATCGCTCTGGCAATAGTTACTCGTTGTTTTTGTCCGCCAGAAAGTGTTATGCCCCTTTCTCCCAAAATAGTATCAAACGCATCAGGAAAATCCATAATGTTGTTATAAACATCTGCATTTTTAGTGGCTTCTATCATGTCATTTTCAGTAAGGGACTGATTTCCAAAAAGGATGTTATTCTTTATTGTGTCAGAGAATAAGAAAGATTCTTGCGGCACATATGCCAATTGGTTTCTAAAATAGGTAAGTTCTAAATCCATTAATGCTTCATTATCTACACTAATTTTACCACTGCTTGGGTCTAACATGCGGCAAATCAGATTTGCAAGGGTAGATTTTCCACTACCCGTTTTGCCTAATATTGCTAGAGTTTCACCATTTTTTACAGTAAAACTTAGATTTTTAATTGCTTCTATACCAGAATCTTTGTAAGTGAGAGATACGTTTTCGAAACGTAAATCACCCATTAAATCAATAGATTTAGTACCATTAATCACTTCAGAGTCTGTATCTAAAAATTCATTGATTCTTTTTTGTGAAGCAGAAGCCTGCTGTACTATGCTAGTAATCCATCCTAAACTAGTGACAGGCCATGTGAGAATATTTACATAAATAATAAATTCTGCTATATTTCCTAGAGAGATATTTCCTTTAATCACCTCTAGACCACCAACATATATAGTAATAATTGTACTTAATCCAATAAGTGTAGATACCACAGGAAAAAAATATGCATTTATTTTATTTAGTTTTAGAGATTCATTTCTGTATTCATTGCTGATTTTATCAAACTCACTTACACTGTGTGCTTCGTTTGCAAAAGCTTTTATAACTCTAATGCCAGAAAAAGCCTCTTGTACAAACGTAGCCAAGCCAGAAAGTTTACGTTGTATAGCTGTAGAAAGTCTATTCATATGGTTACTTACCAAATAAATACTTAAAGATAAAATAGGCAAAGGCAATAAAGTATACATTGCCAAGGTAGCATTTACAGAAAACATGTATGGAATAATGACTAAAAATAAAATAATTAAATTCAATCCATACATAAGTGCGGGACCTACATACATCCGTACTTTACCTACATCTTCAGATATTCTACTCATTAAATCTCCAGTGTTATGAGATCTGTAGAAAGATAGAGGTAGTTTCTGATAGTGTGCGTAAATTTCATTTTTTAGATCAAACTCTATATGTCTGGACATAACAATGATAGTTTGCCTAGTTAGATAAGTAAAAAAACCTTTTATCAATGCTAGAGCAATGTATAAAAGACCAAATAAGAACAACGCAAGACTTAAATCTTTAAAAAACTGATTCTTTAAATCACTACCTCCAAATAATAAAAGATTATTTAAACTTTCAGAAACCAAATCTATAGCCATGCTGGTTACTTGAGCAGGAAAAATATAGAGTACATTGGAAATAGTTACAAAAAAAATACCCAAAAGCAACATTTTGCGGTATTTGAAATAGTATTTGTTAAGTCTGAATAAACTTTTCAATGTTTTATAAATAAAATGACATAGATTTGCATCCTTATTAGCTATCAGCAAATATACTAAATAGTATTTGTATAAAAATTACAAAAAGAGTTCTTCAAAAATGTTTAATCGTCGTCATCTAAGAATCAAAGCTTTACAAGCAGTTTACAATTATTCACAAAACGAAAAAATAGCCTATAACCTAGGTATGGATGCGTTAGATGAGTTTTTTGCACCAGATTTAAATTCTATGGAGGTACAAAATATACCATTATTAGAAAAAAACAAAAAAGAAGCTAAAACAATTTTTAGTGAGCAGTACAAACTAGAAAAGCTAGATTTCATAGCCAATGCAGACATAAAAAAATCTATAGTTGTATCCAAAACTATTTATTTAAACTACCTCAAAGAAGAATCTAAACGTATAAAAGCTGCATTGCAAGCAGACGTAGACAATGTATGGTTTATGTACATTAGCGTCATAAAATTTCTGGAAGATTTATCTTCTCACATTGCTTACGTTTATGAGCATAATGACCAAAAAAGAATGAAATCTGAATTAAATAAATCAGATTTTAAACTTGGTTACACAGAGGTCTTTAAAGAAATACATAAAGTAGATGAGTATGTATCCTTTGTAAACAAACACAAATTTGCATGGCAGGATGACGATTCGCTGATCAAAAATTTTTATAGGGAAACATTAACCAAAGAAGAAAAATATATAGAATATTTAGGTTTACCTACTTCTAATGAAAATGATGCAGCAATATTGCTTGCCATCTGTAAAAAATTGCTTTGGAAAAACGCACAGGTAAAAGAGTTTTTTGAAGAGCAAGATGGTTATTGGGATGTTAATTTCGAAATTGTAACTGAATTATTAATTAAGTCATTTAAGAAAATAAAAAGAGGTGAGGGTTTTGAGCTTATTCATTTATCTCCAAATTGGGATTTAGATTTCGAATATATGTTAAATTTATATGACAAAACAATTGAGTTTCCAGATAAATTAACCGAAAGAATAAAAGCAAAGCTTACAAATTGGGAGTTAGAAAGAGTATCTAACGTAGACAAACATATTATAGAACTAGCTGTAATAGAAATGATTGAGTGCCCAAGTATTCCCACAAAAGTAACAATTAACGAGTTTTTAGAAATAACCAAAGAATATAGTGCGCCCAAAAGCAAGTTGTATATAAATGGAATTTTAGATTCTTTGGCAAAGGATTTGATACAAGATAAAATAGTACGTAAATCTGGAAAAGGATTGATAGACAATAAGTAGTAAATAAATAGAAAGATACTTATATTTGAGAATCGTAAAAAACAAACAGAAGTTAATTATGAAAAAGAACATGAAACTAGTAATTGGAGCCTTAGGTGTGGCAAGTGTTTTTTTGGCTTGCAACAATCCTACAAAACAAGAGGTAAAAAGTGAAACCAAAACAGCTGCTGTCTCAGAAGTAGTTAGTCCTGCAGAAACAGAAAAAACACAAGTAGCTACCCAAGCAACAGGAGCAGAAATTACTTTTAAAACAATGGAAGTAAATTTTGGAAACATAAAACAAGGTGAGTCTTTTGAATATGATTTTGAATTTACAAACACTGGTACAGAAGATTTGGTAATTACTACCGCTAGAGGTTCTTGTGGTTGTACAGTTCCAGAATGGCCTCACGAACCAATTGCTCCAGGAGCAAAAGGAAAAATACACGTTAAATTTAATAGTGCTGGAAAATCAAATCAGCAAACAAAAACAGTTACTTTACAAACTAATGCTTCGCCTACACCATATACGTTGTATATCAAAGGAAATGTAGACGTAGAAAACTAATCAATTTAAAAAAAAATGAATTTAATTATTTTACAAGCAGCAGGAGCAGGACAGTGGATGAACATAGTAATGTTGGGAGGAATATTTGTAGTATTTTTCTTCTTCTTTATTAGACCACAACAAAAAAAGCAAAAGGATACCAAGACTATGCAAGAAAGTCTTAAAATTGGAGATAAAGTAATTACTGCTGGAGGTTTTCATGCAAGTGTAATTTCTGTAGACGCTACTACAGTAGTTGTAGAGTTGGCTAGAGGTGCAAACGCTACCATTGAAAGAGCTTCTATTACTTCTTTAGTTCCTAAAAACTAGAATTAAAAAATAAAATAGTGTTTTATAAATGCTCTTTCTTTAAAAGAAGAGCATTTTTTTTAAGGTATCTAATGAAGACAATAGGTGTTACAGGAGGAATTGGCGCAGGGAAAACAGTGGTCTCTAAGATACTAACTTGTATGGGTGTGCCCGTTTATAACAGTGATCTCAAAGCCAAAGAAATTGTCAATACAGACCTAAACATAAAAAAAAATATAATAGATTTATTAGGACAAGATGCTTATTTAAATGGATTTTACAACCCAAATTATGTAGCAAGCAAAGTCTTTGCAGACATAGTATTGATGCAAAAGTTGAATTCCATAATTCATCCGGCAGTAAAGCTAGATTTCGATACTTGGAAGGAAACACAAAACGTAAAATTTATAGCTAAAGAAACTGCATTACTTTTTCAAACAGAATTATGGAAATCAGTAGATTTCTCTATTTTAGTTTTTGCAGACCAAACTGTACGGGTAAAACGAATCCTAGAAAGAGATCCGCAAAGAAATTTAGTAGAGATAGATGCTATACTTAATAAGCAAGGAGATCAAAAAAAAATATTAGAAAAAGCAGATTTTATCATTTATAACAATGGAAACGAATCTATAATAGCCCAATTGAGAGAAATTTTAAAGAAAATTGAATTTTAAGTTCTGATTTTTAGAAATTTATTGTACTTTTGCATCATAATACTGGCTTCGTAGCTCAACTGAATAGAGCACCTGATTACGGCTCAGGAGGTTTCAAGTTTGAATCTTGACGAGGTCACAAAGTAAAAACCACTTTAAATAAGTGGTTTTTTTGTTTTTAAGCTATAGAACAACTAAATAGTTGCTTTATAGCTTACACAAACAAGTTTTTTTTAAACGGAACTACTTCAAGTATCCTTATGTAAAAGGTGAAACACTCATTATAAAAGTTTTTAAAACCTAACATTTATCAACATGTGGAAAATACAGGTTCTAAAAGATGACATCAAAAGGCATTATTGGTTAATTTGCTACTTAGTACAATCTAATAATATTTCTAGAAAAAAATATGGCAGACATAGTATATAATGAAGATAGTATAAAATCCCTAGATTGGAAAGAACATATACGCCTTAGGCCAGGTATGTATATTGGCAAATTGGGAGATGGAAGTGCTAAAGACGATGGTATATATGTGCTTGTAAAAGAAGTAGTAGACAATTGTATAGACGAGTTTGTGATGGGTCACGGCAAAAGCATAGAAATAAAAGTGACCGAAAACAAAGTAATTGTAAAAGACAATGGTAGAGGTATACCCTTAGGGAAAGTGATAGACTGTGTCAGTAAAATAAACACTGGAGGTAAATATGATTCTAATGCTTTTCAAAAATCAGTTGGTTTAAATGGAGTAGGAACCAAGGCTGTAAATGCCTTGTCTAGTTATTTTAGAGTTAAATCTATTAGAGAAGGAGAAACCAAAATAGCAGAGTTTAACCAAGGAAATCTTACAGCTGACCATAAAATAGCTAAAGTAGATGAGCCAAATGGTACTGAAGTAATGTTTGAGCCTGACAATACCATTTTTAAAAACTATAGATTTATACCAGATTACTTAGATGATCTAATGTGGAACTATGCCTATCTTAATGCTGGATTATCTATAAAATACAATGGCAAAAGATACCAGTCCAAAGACGGATTATTAGATTTGTTGTCTAGAAAAATAGCCGAAGACCAGCGAAGATATCCAATTATACATCTAAAAGGATATGACATAGAGTTAGCACTCACACACGGAAATCAATACGGCGAAGAATATTATTCATTTGTAAACGGCCAATACACTACCCAAGGCGGTACACATTTGGTGGCTTACAGAGAGGCACTTGTAAAAACTATCCAAGGCTTTTACAATAAAAATTTAGATGCAACGGACATACGTGCTTCTATAGTAGGGGCAATAAGTGTGCGTGTACAAGACCCAGTGTTTGAGTCGCAGACAAAAACTAAATTGGGGTCTCAAAATGTTGGGCCTGATGGGCCAACCCTTAGGACCTTTGTAAACGATTTTATCAAAACAGAATTAGATAATTTTTTACATAAAAACCCTGAAACAGCCAATGCTTTGCTTAAACGCATTCAACAGTCTGAGCGTGAGCGTAAAGATATGGCTGGAATAAAAAAACTTGCTAACGATAGAGCAAAAAAAGCAAATGTTCATAACAAAAAGTTAAGAGATTGCCGTCTGCATCACAATGACAAAAAGTCTGATGATGTAGATACCATGATTTTTATCACTGAAGGAGATTCTGCTAGTGGTTCTATTACTAAGGCCAGAGATGTACAAACCCAAGCAGTATTTAGTTTAAGAGGTAAACCGCTGAACTGTTTTGAGTTGACAAAAAAAGTAGTGTACGAAAACGAAGAGTTCAATTTACTACAACATGCCTTAAACATAGAAGAAGGCATAGAGGATTTAAGGTATAACAAAGTAATTATTGCTACAGATGCAGATGTAGATGGTATGCACATAAGACTACTTATTTTGACTTTTTTCTTGCAATTTTTTCCTGATCTTGTTAGAGATGGACATCTTTATGTACTAGAAACGCCATTATTTAGGGTTAGGAACAAAAAAGAAACAATTTATTGTTTTAGCGATGAGGAGAGAAGAAATGCAATAGCTAAACTTGGCAACAAACCAGAAATTACTAGGTTTAAGGGCTTAGGAGAAATTTCGCCAGATGAGTTTGGTGCTTTTATAGGTACAAATATACGTTTAGATCCTATTATTTTAAATGCAGAAATGTCTATACAAGGACTGCTTTCTTATTATATGGGTAAAAACACACCAGAGCGTCAGACTTTTATAATAGAAAATCTGAAACTAGAGCTAGATGTCATAGAAGATGATAAAGAAGAGCTAGTAGAAGAGGAGGCATAGTTTAAAATATTAAACTTAACAAATGCTTTTCCAATAAGTTACGCTGAATTGTTTTTATTAAAAAATTTGTTTGCTAAAGAAAGAGTTGTATTTTTTTGGTTTCTAGAATGGATAATGCTTTTGGTATGTACGGATTAGAGTTGTGAAATAAATCTTATACTTAGAATATTAAATCCAATAATTCAAAGAATTTGGTATTTCAGAGATTTTTTTCAACATGCTATTATTGTGTGGTAAGTAATAAAGTATAAAAATTACTTTTTTTGCTAAATAAAATCATATTTACAATAACTTAATGTGAATATCCGCTTTGATACCGGTATATATTATTTTTTTGCGAAAAGGATCGAAGCGGAGCTCTTTGTTGCTTTATCAGCAAAAAAAGCGAGAGCGTAGAGCCCAATGTCGTTAAGTTAAGTATTAAATTCCTTTGGAAGTCATAGCTTTATGCCTTCTTCTACTTGAAGTTTCGTATCTTT
>JAYVIQ010000225.1:0-3810 GCA_043770215.1 Cytophagales bacterium
GAAAAGAAAAAATAGAGTACATCATTAGAAATCTTAATGGTTCTGTTGTAGAGAATGGTCATGTTTATAGCGAAGATTATATAGATGTTAGTGGACTAATAGTAGGTTCTTATTTAATAGAGCTTAATCAAAATGGGAAAAGAGTAATTGAAAAAATTGCGGTATTAAGATAAGATATAATTTATGACAACTAAAAAAGCTCCTTTTTGAGGAGCTTTTTTTAATTCATTAAAGTACGGTATCTATTTTAACCAATTGTTTCAGAACAATAGAACAAAACACAAAAAAATAAATCTAAAAAAACCTACAAAATATACTCGCTTAGGTCTTTGTTTTTCACCATATCATTCAATCTATCATTTACAAGTTGTTTGTTTACAGCTATGTGGGTGTCTGATTTAATTTTGTCAGGCACATCAAACAAAATATCATTTAGCAAATGTGACATAACGGTATGCAATCTTCTGGCGCCAATGTTTTCCATTTCTTGGTTTACTTCAAAAGCAATTTCTGCAATTCTTTTTAGTGCTGCATCCTCAAAAGTAAGATGTACACCTTCAGACAATAAAAGAGCTATATATTGCTTTGTGAGTGCGTTTTTTGGTTCTTTTAGTATATGATAAAAATCGTCTTGACTAAGATTTTCTAGTTCTACTCGTATTGGAAATCTACCTTGGAGTTCTGGAATAAGGTCAGATGGTTTAGATACATGAAAGGCTCCGGCAGCAATGAATAATATATGATCTGTATGAATAATTCCGTATTTAGTATTTACAGAACTACCTTCTACAATAGGCAAAAGATCCCTTTGAACCCCCTCTCTACTTACATCAGCACCATTTTTGCTAGATGAAGCAATTTTGTCTATTTCGTCTATAAAAATTATCCCTGTATTTTCAGCTCTAAATATGGCTTCTTCTTTTACTTCGTCCATATCTATTAGTTTAGAACTCTCCTCGTCAGTGAGAATTTTTCTGGCTTCGGCAATAGATACTTTTCTTTTTTTGGTTTTTTTAGGCATCATTCCAGAAATCATTTCTTGAATATTCATCATAGAAGCTTCATCCATTCCTGGTCCAGCAACGCCTATGCCTGGACTAGATTTTGCTAGTACAGAAATTTCTATTTTTCTGTCGTCTAGTTCACCTTTTCTAATTTTTTCTCTAAAACGTTCTCTCGTTTGCTCGTTTAGAGCCACGTCTGTATTATCTGCATTTTCATTTGTAGTTACAGCAGGTATGAGTGCATCTAAAAGTATATCTTCTACAATTTGTTTTGTCAAAAGTTCTACCTCAGCTTTTTTTTCTGTTTGAACCATACTTACAGATTGCTCTACCAAATCTCTAACCATACTTTCAACATCTCTACCCACATACCCAACTTCTGTAAATTTAGAAGCTTCTACTTTTGTAAATGGGGCTTGAGCTATTTTGGCTAGTCTTCTGGCTACTTCTGTTTTACCCACACCAGTGGAGCCAATCATCAAAATATTGTTAGGATTTATCTCTTTTCTAAGTTCTTCAGAAGCATTCATTCTTCTCCATCTATTTCTGAGGGCTATGGCTACATTTTTTTTGGCGTTTTTTTGTCCAATGATGTATTTGTCTAATTCTGCAACTATTTGTTGTGGGGTAAGATTCATTTAGTGTTGTGTGAATAAGGTATTAACAATGAATAATTTATATTAAATAATTTACAAGCGCGTATTGCTAGAATAATTTATTATTTAAATTTCTGTACAGCTTGAGGTTTGTTTTAATAGATGGTATTTTTAAAAGATAATTGCTTTTTCTAATCATGCAGTCTATAAGATTTTATTTAAGTTAGTAGCTACTGAAAGCACAGCGCTTCCGCTACCTGCAAAATAATAGGCTTTAGAAAATTCAAAAGTAAATCTCTTTATTCGCAACATGGCACCAAAAGAAAATCCACTTCCGCCATTGCTAGCAACTTTTAGTTCTTTTCTTCGCAAATGACTGTATCCCATTCTAAATTGTAAGCTTTTGCTCAACATGAGTTCTGCCCCTACATTTAAATGTCTAAAAAGCTTTTCAGTAAATTTCTTTTTTTCAGCTATTTTGTTTCCTTCAGAGTCTATTTCAAATGTGTTGTTAGGATCTAGGTATTGGATATCCCATTTTTGCAAGTTATGAGCTGTAAAATTAAATCTGATAGGCATATGTTTCGGTTTATAAGTAACCCCTGCTACTACTTGAAAAGGCAAATTTACATCAGATGATTTTGTATATCTATCTGTTGCAAATCCTAAATTTTTAAATAAAAGAGAAGTGGCAAACTCTTTTTTTGGATGCAAAAAAGTACCACCCATATCTAACATTATTGCATGTGAGTTGTACTTTCCAAGAGAAGATCCAGCAAATTTTATGGTTGTACCCAGTTTGAAATTACTTTGGGTAAAAGATTTGCCAACACTTAATGCATACTCTTGTGGATTTATTGTTCCTGCTGCATTTCCAAGTATGTCTGTGCTTTCAATTTCTCCGTATCCAATGTGTTGTATAGAAAAATTTAAGGGACCAATTTTATTGAAATCTTGTGTGTATACTATACTAGATTTTTTTATGCCTTGTTTCAAAAATAAATAGTTTAAACCTACTGTTTTGTTGTTATTGGCATTAATGTTTGCAGGATTGTAGTATCCATTGTTTACATCATTTGTATCTGTGCCACTTATTAGTTCTCCTCCCAAAGAAGCAACTTTGGCATTTTCTGCTAAATTTAAAAAGGAAAAACTATAATTTCCACCAATTTGAGCATGTGAAAGAACTGAAATAGATAGAATAAAGGAATAAACAAATATTTTCAAAACAGTATTTTTTAGGATTCAACTTTTATAACGAAACAATTTACTATAAATTGTTTTTAATTGGTTCTTCAAAAGTAAATTTCAGAGGGTTTTTTACTTTATCAGGAAGCAAAGCCAGTTCAAGCACCTCATCTACTGTTTTTACATAATGAATAGTAAGTCCTTTTAAATAATCTTCTTTTATTTCTTCTATGTCTTTTTTGTTTTTTTCACATAAAATAATCTCTTGAATACCAGCTCTTTTGGCTGCCAAAAGCTTTTCACGTATTCCTCCTACAGGCAATACCTTACCACTTAGTGTTATTTCGCCTGTCATGGCAAGTTTAGATTTCACTTTTCTTTGTGTAAATACAGAAGCTAGTGAAGTAAACATAGTAATACCAGCAGATGGTCCATCTTTTGGTACCGCACCAGCGGGTACATGTAAGTGTAAATCGTAAGTATCAAAAATTCTATGGTCTATTTGCAAAAACTCTGCTTTAGACTTAAGATTAGAAAGTGCAGCTATAGCACTTTCTTTCATTACTTCGCCAAGTTTGCCACTTATAGTAAGTTTTCCTTTTCCTTTGCTTAAAAGAGTCTCTATAGATAATATTTCTCCACCAACAGAAGTCCAAGCCAATCCTGTAACTATACCAGCAATGTTGTTATTGTCATAATTTTCTTTTTCAAAAAACGGAGAGCCAAGTATTTCTATTACATCTTTAGAATCAACTTTTTTAGTAAATTCTTCATCAAGGGCTCTTTTTTTTGCTAAATTTCTAATGACGCTAGCCACTTTGCGCTCTAAGCCTCTAACGCCAGATTCTCTTGTATATCCATCTACCAAAGTAGCTATAGCAGCTTTTGTAAAAGTTACGCCTTCATTATCCATGCCATTTTCTTCTAACTGTTTAGAAATCAAATGCCTTTTTGCAATTTCAATTTTTTCTTCAAGGGTATATCCACTTACTTCAATGATTTCCATACGGTCTCTAAGCGCA
>JAYVIQ010000226.1:0-11982 GCA_043770215.1 Cytophagales bacterium
GATACCCCTATTTAGCCCTTTGAGTAGCTTTTTTAAAAAAAATAAAATTAGGTATGTATTAACTCCACATGGCGCATACAATACAATAGCCATGAAACGCAGTCTTTGGGTAAAAAAGATATACTTTTTACTGCTTGAAAAAAAATTGCTTAAAAACGCACACAAAATTCATTCTATTGGCATAAGCGAGGTAGAAGGCCTGCAAACTATATTTACAAACACAAAGTCCTTTTTACTTCCCTATGGATTTGAAATACCAATACAATCTACAAAACCTAAAGAACTAAATGGTTTTATCATCGGATTTGTAGGCCGAATAGATGTGTATACCAAAGGATTGGATATTCTTATAGCATCATTTTTACAGTTCCAAAAAAACCACCAAAATTCTGAGCTATGGATTATAGGAGATGGTGATGGAATTGTTTTTTTAGAAAAGTATATTCAAAAAAACAAATTGAATAATGTTACTTTGTTTGGGAAGAAATTTGGCGAAGAGAAAAATACGTTAATCCAGCAAATGACAGTCTTTGCACACCCCAGTAGAAATGAAGGCTTACCTACCTCTGTGCTAGAAGCGGCTTCTTTTGGTATACCCTCTGTAGTAACTAAAGCTACCAACATTGCTAATTTTATAGACCAATATAATGCTGGAATAAGTATAGAATCTGCTTCTGTACCAGAACTAGTACAAGCATTTGAGACTATGTACAATAGAAAAGAGTACAATTATTCTCTAGCCTGTACAGAAATGCTTAAAGAACAGTTTTCATGGAGTGTATTGGTAGATAAGTATGATAAATTATACCTTTGATTGCAAACTTTAGATTCACATATAGTTCATAATAAATTTTTGTCTAAGCTCAACTGGCAGTTGCTGTTTATACTACTTAGCATGATTGCTTGCTTTTTTACTTGGAGTGAGAATATAAATATTACCCGTGTGATAAAAGTAATTGGCCGTATGGGAATGCTGTACTCTTCTTACGCGCTATACAAAAGCATCTTACAATATGGAGCTGTAGATACTTTAAGAGGCCACAACATATTATCTATGGCGCTTTATGGGGTATATCTTTTACTAGGTTTTGCTTCATTTACCTGGAGTACAAATATTGGTTATAGTGCTTTGCAGTGGTTTATGACATCACAAACTTTGGTTTTTTGTTACTATTTTATAAAGAGTATTTACCTTTTGGATGAATATTTTCCTGGGCACAAAATACGGTTATTTAACTTAATAGGAAATAGTTGTTTTTTACTAATCTTAGTTTTTGTAATAGGTATGTGGGTAAATCCAGATGTGTTTTTTAGACTAACTCATGGCGGTGAAGAAGCAAGACTTGGAGGATATATGATGAACCCCAATGAACTAGGGATGCTTGCTGGTGTAGGTGTAGCTGGATTGTTGTTTGATTTAAGAAGAAATCATAATAAGGTTTGGACGGTTATAAAGTTAATAATTCTATTTTATGGTTTGTATGCTACAGGCTCACGCTCTTCATTAATTGGCGCTTTACTTATCATTGGATTTCATGTGTTACAATCAGAAAGAAAACAGGTGGCAATAGCACTTATTTTTCTTATGGCTTTGGTATCGCCGGTAGCCATTTACAAAGTAGTTTTAAAAGACGGAGACCCTGAACGGATGGAAGAAGTACTAAGCCTTACAGGTAGATTGCCTTTTTGGAGCGCACTTATTACAGAAGGATTGCCAAGAGAACCATTACTTGGGTTTGGTTTTATGCGCATAGATTATAAAGAGTTTTTTCAAAGTGCCCATACATATCCAGGTAAGATGACACACAACACATTTATGCAAGTCCTCATGAATCTTGGGTTTATAGGGCTAACCATTGTTTTTTTTCAGATGGTTTTTACTTACCAAGGAATAAATAGAGAAAATAGTGAAAAAAAATTGATGCTATTCAGTTTGCTGATCCCACTGATCATAAACTCATTTACAGAGTTTGGTATCTATGGAGAGTCTAACTATGGTATTTTATTTTATCAGTTGATTATCATGTATATAAATTTTAAAAATAGCCCCATCATAACACCCAAACAAAGGTTACACTTATTAAAAACCAGACCAGACCTGCCAATGAATCTTTTATTAAACAAAAAAGTAACTTTCCGTCAAACAAAAGATACTGGGTTAAGCCAAAAATAAAATTATTACTAAACTAATTTTAAAATAGACACGTAACTATAATAATGAATAAGGCAAATACCTGTAAGTTAATGATTGCATATAGGTTCAAAACAATAAGAACAACAGAATAGACAATAAAAAATTGAGTATGAATGAATTTTTGAAATTAATTGGTCTAAAGATTGAGTCTGAAAAAGTAGAGGGTTCTTTTAAACTGTATTATATCACCAATCCAGACTCTAGCATTCGGTGGGTATGGAACGCAAATAATCCAAGCCCAGACTTTATTAAATTTTATTCAGCCTCAAATCTTAAAACAAAACTTGTAGTGTTGGCATTTAAAATGATTTTTAAAATCCGTTTACAGCACATTATTTTTTCTAAGAAAAGCATTTATGCATCTTTTGAAAAAAATCATGTAATGTATGATTTTATAAAACAACATTTTGCTCTATTTACAGGTACAAAGGGACCAAATAGAAAACTTGTTTTGTATATATCACATGAAAATAAAACATCTAAATTCATAAAAATAGCTCTTTCTGATATTTCTAAAGAACTGATAATTGCAGAAAACAAACAATTAGCCTATGTAGAAAATTTAAAAAATGTTGCTTTTGAGGTTCCTAAATCTTTTATGCTGACAGAGTCTATAGTTGTAATGAATGATATCTCAAATGGAGGTAAAAATACATCTATTTTTAATCAGTTGCATATAAATGCCCTATCAGAAATTTACCAAAAAAGTGCAAAAAAGGAAACGTTTGAAAATTTAACTTGCTATAAAAAGTCGTTTTCAGAAATAAAGGAAGTTTATTCCATTCATAACCCAAAGATTTCTAAAACTTTAATAGATAAAGTATCCTTTTTGCTTCATGAAACACAAAAAATAGAAGTTCAGACTTGCTACGCTCACAAAGATTTCACTCCTTGGAACACCATTTGTCAACAAAACAGCATCTCCATTTTCGATTGGGAATTAGCATCAGAAAATATGCCTTTTGCTTTTGATTTGTTTCACTTTATTATCCAAAAAGGAATCCTTACAGAACGTAAAAATTGGGTAGTAATAAAAAAAGAATTATTAGAGGCTTATCAGCCATTTGCAAAAAAAAACAATGTGGCTTTAGATGGGTTTGATAATTACTTAAAAGCTTATCTAGCCATAAATACTGCATATTATTTAAAAATTTATGCCCTACAAGCAGATTGGCACATTCAAATTTCTTGGCTTCTTAATACCTGGAATGAGGCTTGTACAGATGTTTTAAAAGGTATTAAACCGTATAGAAAGCATTTAATTTCAGACATATTTTGTTTTTTACACAATCAAGAGTATGCAGCTATAAAGCTAGAAGAGATACCCCCCGAGTCTGTAAGTGAATACTCTGACATAGACCTATGTATGTCTAAAAAACTGGGATATGAAACAATGCATTATTTACAAAAACACACCTTGGTGCGGTATATACATGTAAAAAAATCAACCAATATGTTGGCCATTATGGTAGTTTTACATGACAGCACTACCCTAGCTTTAGATTTGATTTGTGAATTTAAAAGAAAAAGCATCCAGTTTATGGACCTAAAACCTGTACTAAATCATGCTATAAAAAACGTATATCATATAAAAACAATGTCTGAGCAAGACACTAAAATGTATATAAATTGTTTTTATACCTTAAATAATAGCGGTATTCCTAAAAAATACATCCACTTTTTTGGTGATGAAAGAGACATCAAAACAAAAAAGGAATTGATGGAATTACTTTCTAAAAATGAAAATAATCGAGGTTTGAAAAAACTAACTCATTATTTTTCTTACCTTAAAGATACAATGATAAGCCATGTAATGAGTAAAGGGATAATTTTAACATTTAGTGGAGTAGATGGAGCCGGAAAATCTACCATAATAGAGCACACAGCTTTAGAAATAGAAAAAAAATTTCGTAGAAAAGTAGTTGTTATTAGACATAGACCGTCTATACTACCCATCATTAGTGCCATAAAACACGGCAAATCTGGCGCTGAGAAAAGGAGCGTACAGAACTTACCACGCCAAGGAAACAACAAAAATTTCTTTAGCTCTTTTTTCAGGTTTTTATATTACTTTACAGACTATGTTTTTGGTCAGTTTGTGATTTACATCAAGTATGTTTTAAGAGGCTATGTAGTTTTGTATGATAGATATTATTTTGATTTTATAAATGATAGCGTCAGAAGCAATATTAGACTCCCAAAATGGATTTTAAATTTTGGGTACAGATGCATTATGTCGCCAGATATAAATATCTTTCTTTATGCAGATGCGCAAACCATACTAAAAAGAAAACAAGAATTAGAAGAGTCTACAATAATTTCTCTAACAAATGATTATTTAAGGCTTTTTTCTACCTTAAGCACCAGAGAAAAAAAAGGGGTGTATCTATGCATAGAAAACATAGAATTGGAAAAAACTATGAAAACGATTACAGAGAATATAGCAGAAAAGCTTTTATAAATGAAAAGAATTTTAGAAAAGATAATTAAAAAAAGAAACCCTACATTTTCTTTTGATCCACAGTTAAATACTACAGCACTACTATCTTTTGTAGTTAAACAAATTTTTGGGATTCTAAGAGGTTTAAAGTTTTTAATGTATTTAAAAAACCCAAAAATGGCAATTTTGGGTAAAGGGGTACAATTCTTTAACACTCCAAAAATTACTTTTGGCAATTTTCTTAAATTAGGAGATTTTGTATATATAAGCGCTTTAGGAAAAAAAGGTATTTCTATTGGAAATAATGTGGGCATAGGATCATTTAGCCAAATAATTGTATCTACTTCTTTTAACAATTTAGGAGAGCACATAAAAATAGGAAACAATGTAGGGTTAGGAGAATTTGCATATCTAGGAGGAGCTGGAGGCCTAGAAATTGGAGATGATACAATTATAGGACAGTACTTGAGCTGCCACCCAGAAAACCATATTGCAACAGATTTAACAACACCTATTAGACTTCAGGGAGTTACAAGAAAAGGGATAAAAATAGGTAAAAATTGCTGGATTGGCAGTAAAGTAACTATCTTAGACGGAGTAGAAATTGGAGATGGTTGCATTATTGCAGCAGGTGCTGTCTTAACTAAATCTTTCCCTAAACATGTAGTAATAGGCGGTGTACCAGCAAAAATTATTAAAAATAGAGACCTCATATGAAAACAATACTAGCCACAGCATATGCAATAAACCCTTATAAAGGATCTGAGGATGGCATGGGTTGGAATTTCATGTTGCAAATTGCACGTTTTCAAAAGGTAATAGCCGTTACTAGAGAAAATAATCAAAATCAGATAGAAAAGTATCAGGCTCAGTTCCCAAATGAATTGTACAAAAACATACAATTTATATATTTTGATTTGCCATATTGGATGCGTTTTTGGAAAAAAGGTTCTAGAGGAGCAATGCTTTATTACCTCATGTGGCAATATGGAATAGTTTCTTTTATTAGAAAAAAAAAATTAGTGTTTGATATTGCTCACAATGTAAATTTCCATAATGATTGGACTCCCTCTTTCTTACATAAATTAAATAAACCTTTGGTTTGGGGTCCAATAGGTCACCATCCTGCCATTCCAAAACAATACCTAAAGTTGTATCCGTATGTTTATTTAATCAAAGACCAACTTACTTGGCTAATTAAAAAATGTTTTTGGCGGTTTTCAACAGCATTAAAAACAACTGTTACAAAAAGCAACTATGTTTTAACCATGAATAGTGCTGTAGTAGAACACCTGCCTGAATTGGCAAATAAAAGTGCCGTAATGCCTTCCGTAGCTACACAAGATTATGGTTTTTTGGAAGACAAAAAAGAAGAAAATAATACATTCACACTCATATCTGCCGGTAGGTTTGTGCCTCTAAAAGGATTTGACTTAAGCATTATTTCCTTTTCTAAATTTTTAAAGAATCTAACTTTTTTAAATCTTGATACTACAAATATAGAATTGGTTTTGGTGGGAAATGGACCCGAAGAGCTGTTTTTAAAATCGTTAGTAAAAGAATTGAAGATAGAAAAAAATGTACAATTCGTACATTGGATAGAAAGAACAGAACTAATGGAAAAGTTCAAGAATGCGTCTGTATTTTTGTTCCCTTCTCACGAGGGCGCAGGCATGGTAGTAGCAGAAGCGCTTTCCTTTGCATTGCCAGTTATTTGTTTAGAAAACACAGGACCTGGCGAATTTGTAAATGAGTTGTGTGGCATTAAAATAAAACATCAAAAACATGAATCTACCACAGATGCACTTTCAATAGCTATAAACAAACTGTATACAGAGCCAAAACTAAGAGCACAAATGGGTTTAGAGGCGCGTAAGCACTTTTTAACTCACTTTCATTGGGATAGAAGAGGCGAGGCATTAAAAGAAATTTACGACTCTTTATGACAAACCGACCTAAAATTTTTGTTTTTCATTTGCTTAATGATTTCAGTGGAAGTCCTAAAGTACTGATGCAATTGATCAAAGGATGGGTAAAAAACAATTTAGAGGTTCATTTATACACATCCAACACACAAAAACCAGGCTTTTTGTCTAATATTTCCTCAGTAAATTACCATACAGGATGGTATGTTTACAGTACTAATTTATGGATTAGATTACTGTGTTTTGCCCTAAGCCAAATCATCTTGTTTTTTAAGATGTATAAACATGTTACTAAAAACGATATAATCTACGTAAATACTGTACTCCCTTTTGGCGCAGCTTTATTGGGTAAAATAAAAGGGTGCAGAGTCATATACCACATTCATGAAAGTACCATAAACCCTAAACCACTAAAATGGTTTTTACTTTCTGTTATAAAATATTGTGCCACAGATACTATATATGTATCTAAATATGTTGCAGAAAGTCATCATATAAAAGGAAAGAAAGCACACTTGTTGTACAATGCTTTAGAAGATGCCTTTTTGAAAAAAGCAACCCATACCAATAAAGTATTTCATGGTTCAAACGTACTTATGGTTTGTTCTTTAAAAGCCTATAAAGGTGTTTATGAATATATAAATTTGGCCAAAAATTGCCCTCAATATACATTTAGAATAGTATTTAATGCAAAAGAAGAGGATATTACACTTTTTTTTACTAACGCAGTAATCCCAAAAAATGTACAGTTTATACCTGTACAAGAAGACTTGCACCCACATTATTCATGGGCAGATGTTGTATTAAATTTATCTAGGCCAGACGGATGGATAGAAACTTTTGGGCTTACCATAATAGAGGGAATGGCATACGGACTTCCAGCCATTGTACCGGTAATAGGTGGAATTGTAGAAGTGATAGAACAAGACAAGACAGGATTTATGATAGATAGTAGAGAAGCTTTAGAACTACAAAAAACTTTAATTCAAATACTATCCAATCCATTGAAATATCAAGAATTATCTGCTAATTCGAAAGAAAGAATAAAGCAATTTGATGAATCTACCTTTATTGCCCATAGTTTAGATATTATAGATAATGTTCCATAGTAGTTTTCCAATTTCTTGCTTAGAAAATCTTTGCTCAAAAAAACCAATTAAAGAATCTTTTTAGAAGAATTTAAAAAATATAGTATAAAGAATGAAGTTAGCGTAAAATGAAGGAAACAAATAAAAAGAGAGTATCAATTATTGGTACAGTAGGAGTTCCAGCAAATTATGGCGGTTTTGAAACATTAACAGAGCACCTTATAGAAAACCTAAAAAGTGACTTTGAGATTACAGTTTATTGTTCTGGAAAAAAATACAAAAAAGAAAACAGATTATCTGAATACAAAGGGGCTAAGTTAGTATACATACCCTTAGATGCAAATGGAGTACAGAGCATACCCTATGACAGTTTATCTATTTTTCATGCCTTGTTTTCTTCAGATGTTTTGTTGGTACTAGGTGTAGCGGGAGCTTGGATTCTACCCTTTGTTAAGCTTTTTACGAATAAAAAAATAATTGTATCTATAGATGGAATAGAATGGAAAAGAGATAAATGGAGCTTAATGGCCAAATTATACCTTTTTTGGGCCGAATCTAGAGCAGTAAAATACTCCCACATAGATATTTCTGATAACGAAGCAATACAGGATTATACCGCAGCTAGGTATGGCTCATTGAGCAGAATTATTGAATACGGTGCAGACCATACCATGAAGGTAGCAATTACAGAAAAAGCTAAAAGTGAATATCCATTTTTAAATGCTTTTTATGCCTTTAAGGTATGTAGAATAGAACCTGAAAATAATGTACATATTGTTTTAGAGGCTTTTTCTAGAATGCCCACACTCCCTTTGGTTATGGTTGGCAACTGGGATAAAAGTGACTATGGCAAAAATTTAAAAAACAAATACCAAAGCTTTTCAAATCTTTATATTTTAGATCCTATCTACAATCAAAAAGAGTTAGATACTTTACGAAGCAATGCAAAATTGTATGTACATGGCCATTCTGCTGGCGGTACAAATCCATCTTTGGTAGAAGCAATGTATCTTGGTTTACCAATCATAGCTTACGGAGTTTCTTATAATAGAGTTACTACAGAAAATAAAGCGCTATATTTTCATGATTTAGATGGCTTATTAAGCCATCTAAAAGAATTAGACCCTATCAAATTAGAATCTATTGGAAATAAAATGGATGAAATTGCAAAAAGAAGATATACTTGGTCACATATTGCATTTAAATACAAATTATTGATAGAAGAAGCACTTCAGAATAATAAAAAAGGCGACATTTATGCTCAATCAAGTGATATAGAATACCAAATATTATTGGATATGGGTCAGGCTCATTTGAAAACTACTAAAAATATTTAATTCCTATGTTCTATAATTATTTCGTTTCATTTTTCTTATCCCTAGTTTTAGCAGTAGTATTAATCTATTTGTACCGTATAGCAGCAAAAAAAGTTGGATTGGTAGATAAGCCAAATGCAAGAAAAATTCATACTGATTTAATTCCTTTAGTTGGAGGCATTGGTGTTTTTTCGGCTGTAGTTTTAACTACAACAATATTAGATCCTCAATGGGTTTTTATTTATGACATTAGAAATATGTTTTTGGGCGCCAGTGTTATGCTTATAATGGGTGTTTTAGATGATAGATTTGATTTAAAAGCTTCATTAAAGCTTACAATACAATTGTTGTTGGCTCATTTTGTATACTATCATGGGATTGCCATAGACTCTATGCACGGCATTTTGGGTATTTATGAAATTCCTGTTTATGTACAACACATTTTAACCCTTGTTGTAATTACGGGTGTAGTTAATGCATTCAATTTAATGGATGGTATAGATGGATTGGCTGCAGGATTATCCATTGTTTCCTTTACTGCTCTTACCCTTTTGGCTTTTTATGTGGGCAATCATGATTTAGCAATTATTTTTATCTCATTTACGGGTGCTTTAGCTGCATTTTTATGGTTCAATTTTAATAAATCTCAGAAAACATTTATGGGTGATGCAGGATCTTTGGTTTTAGGGTTTATCTTGGTAAGCTCATCTATCTTACTTCTAAAAGCCTCTGACACTCCAGAAAAAGTAGGTATTATATTCCCAAGTCTAATAGGTATAATGATACTTCCGGTAGCAGATTCCTTAAGGGTGTATATCCGCAGACTAAGATCTGGCTTAAGTCCTTTTCATGCAGACAGAACGCACATACATCACTTAGTTCTACAGCTAGGTCTAAAACATAAAAAAGCAAGTTTGCTTTTAGTAGTCATGGTTTTACTCATTATATCAATTGGAATCTATTCACACACAACGCTAGGCGTTACAATAACAATGATTCTTTTGGTTCGTTTTTTTATTCTTATTACTAATTTTTTACAACTTAATAGTGATATTAATTTTTGGAAAACTAAAATAAAACAGCTCGAATCTTCAGAAATATTA
This sequence comes from Cytophagales bacterium, assembly GCA_043770215.1. Taxonomy (GTDB): domain Bacteria; phylum Bacteroidota; class Bacteroidia; order Cytophagales; family JAAEPT01; genus JAYVIQ01. The sequence continues at coordinate 10,067 of JAYVIQ010000226.1, forward strand.
AAATAAATATATTGTTAGCGTGTAAGCGTATCTGATACCATTGTAGGGTGTTCTGTACTATTTTGATTATTTGTAAGCCTTGTCCCAAACAAAAATCTTGAGTTCCAATATTCAGATTTTGGTATATTGGTTATAACTACACCAGATTGGGCAGATGCATGAATGTAATTACCATCTCCCATATAAATTCCTGTATGGGTAATGAGCTTACTTGTATTATAAGAGCCATAAAAAAACACTAAATCGCCAGGAACAAGATTATCAAAATCATCTATTACTTCACCGTATCTCCCTTGCTCATGCGAAGAGTGAGGCATTTCCATACCAAATTCTTTAAGTGTAGCATATACTAATCCAGAACAATCTATGCCTTTGTGACTTGTGCCACCCATTACATGTGGCGTATTTAGGTATGATTTTGCTACTTTTATAAATGCCTCACAACTAAAATCTTTTGATAAGTATAAAGAATGTTCTATACCTGCTTTTTCATAATCAATTAGCTTATTTTTTAGCGTTTGTGTGTTTGCGTGTTGTATTACTTTAAGAAAAGCATCATGGCTCTGGATAAAGCTAAATAAGGGGAGTAACAAAAGAAAAAATATAAATTTCATAGGTATTGCTTTCATAAGTTATACTTTGACAATATAGTAAAAATTGTGCTGCGTTTTAATTTCATTCCTCTAAAAAAACATTTAATTGTTTAATCAGAGACATCCGAAAATATAATCGTAGATCAAAAAAAAATGTTATCAAAGTAGCTAGTTAAAAGTTAAAATATTCAAATAAATTATTTTTTCTATTCTTCAATTTTTTTTATTTTAAAAAGAAACCTCACAAAACATACTCTTGTACAATGGATTATCGGTTCAAAATTTAATTTTTAAGTTGGAAGCGGAACTTTATTTGTTAGAATATCTTCTAAAATTTTTTTTTGATCAAGCGGGTATACATATTTAGCACCCATTAACTAAATTTTTTAGATTCATAGAGCAAATAGAATGCTCAATAGCATCTCTTGAAAAAATTATGTTCTTTGCAGCAGCTGAAATAGTAAAAAAACAGTTAAAAGATTATTGTAACTAAATAGAGCCTACTGAAAAACCCATAACTTGTTTTATTTCGAATAAATATCTACCTTTTTATTGTAATAAGTGCAAGGAAATATGGCAAGAGCCTCAAAAATACATGCGTCTAAGTTAGATTATACGAGTCAAACTCAGCTAACTTTAGAGGCGGGACAATTGCCCAGCCTCACAAATAAGTGGTATTATGACTATTCCAAATATAGATACATACAACAAAGTATATTTAGAATATGCCACAAAAGATGTACAAGTAGCTGGTTTTGGATTATATACGGTAAACTTAAATACCGAAAAAAATGCTTTGTTAGGATATACTCTCTTCAGTAATTCAGGCACTAAAGTTGGTATAATAAGATATCAGCCAAAAGATTATATGAGAGCAAATGCTCCGATAACTTATAATGATGAATTGGGCTCAATAAGGTGGTGGTTGTTTGGTGATAAAAACACTTCTTCAAACAATTCAACAACAAACAATAGCCAAAATATAATTTATGAAATTTATAGAGATGGTTCTGTAAAAAGAATTATTCCAATAAGTTTAAAAGATGAATATTTCGAACAATTTAATGACGGAATTGATAAAGGTTTCTTTACGAAATTTGTTTATATAAATGGCACTAATAGAATAGATTTAGGTACCTATAATTCATTTTTTGTTTTCAATTTGTATAATAAAGATTCAAGATATGGAGATGAAACATATTCTGAACTAATAGATATTAGAACAGTAATGGAGTGTCTACCTTAGCTGGTACGAATAAAATGAGTCCGCATATGTATATTTGAGATATGGGAAAGATGTATGCAAATGACTTCAAGGTAATG
>JAYVIQ010000227.1:0-7734 GCA_043770215.1 Cytophagales bacterium
CAGAAATTTCTATTGAACTTTTCATCAATAGGCTTGAACTAAATTTACCAGTACCAGTGAATAATCTAGATTCAAATATTTTATCTGCTATTATTAGTGGTTTTATCAAACTCATACAATTGCATTGTTAGTAACATAAAACAATTTAGCTGCTTCTACAATCCCTTTTGTATCATAACCACACAATGCATATAATTCTTCTTGCGTTCCATGCTCAATTACTTCATCTGGCATGCCCAAACGTTTTATTTTACCTGAGTAGCTCATGTCTGAGGCAGCTTCTAAGATTGCAGATCCAAAACCACCCTGAAGACATCCGTCTTCTACTGTTATGATGTATTTATAAGTATTAAATACTTTTTTTAATGTTTTCAAATCTAAAGGTTTAGCAAATCTCATATCATAATGAGCAACTTTTACACCTTCTAATCTAAGTAATTCAATGGCTTTTGTTGCATAGTTTCCTATGGGTCCCAAGCTTAAAATTGCCATCTCCTCCCCTTCACTCAATTCTCTAGCAGTACCTATTTCAATTTCTTGAAATGGTTTTCTCCAATCTACCATTACGCCGTTTCCTCTTGGGTAGCGTATAGAAAAAGGACCAACATTAGGTAACTGGGCAGAATACATGAGGTTTCTTAATTCTTCTTCATTCATTGGTGAACTAACAACCAAATTAGGTATACAACGCATAAATGCTATGTCATAAGCTCCATGATGCGTAGGACCATCTGCGCCTGCAAAACCACCTCTATCAAGGCAAAAAACCACATTTAAATTTTGTAAACATACATCATGAATTACTTGATCGTATGCACGTTGCATAAATGTTGAGTATATATTGCAAAAAGGGACTAGTCCTTTACTAGCCAATCCAGCTGAGAAAGTTACAGCATGTTGTTCAGCAATATCTACATCAAAAGCCCTGTTTGGCATTGCTTTCATCATAATATTTAATGATGAACCTGAGGGCATTGCTGGTGTAATACCCATGATTTTATCGTTTTTCTCTGCTAATTCTACTAAAGTGTGCCCAAAAACGTCTTGAAATTTAGGTGGTTCAGGTCCTTTGTCTACAGGTTTAAAAATTTCACCTGTTTCTTTGTTGAATTTACCTGGTGCATGCCATTTGGTTTGGTCTTGTTCAGCCAAATCATATCCTTTTCCCTTAGTGGTCAAACAGTGTAATATTTTAGGACCAGGTATGTTTTTCATATCCTCTAAAACATTTACCAAATAATCTATATTATGACCGTCTATTGGTCCAAAATAGCGTATACCTAAAGATTCAAAAAGATTAGAACTGTTTAGCAATGATGCTTTTAAGCTTTTGTCTAGTTTAGAGGCAATGTCTTGTGGATTTACCCCAAATTTAGACATTTTGCCAAGTACTTTCCAAATGTCATCTCTTAATTTATTGTATGTTTTGGATGTTCTTATGTCTGTTAAATAATCTTTTAAAGCACCTACGTTTGGATCTATAGACATGCAATTATCATTTAAAATAATCAATAAATTGCTATTACTAACGCCTGCATGATTCATTGCCTCAAACGCCATACCTGCTGTCATTGCTCCATCTCCAATGACTGCAATATGACTTCTATCATTTTCACCTAGATATTTAGAAGCTTCTGCCATACCCAATGCAGCAGATATAGATGTACTGCTATGCCCTACTCCAAAAGCATCGTACTTACTTTCAGTCATTTTTGGAAAACCACTTAACCCACCTAAGTATCTGTTGGTATGAAAAACATTTTTTCTTCCGGTTAAGATTTTATGTCCATAAGCCTGGTGTCCTACATCCCAAATTAATTTGTCTTTTGGTGTATCGAAAACATAATGCAATGCTACCGTAAGTTCAGTTACACCTAAACTAGCGCTGAAATGACCCCCATAAACTGAAACTGTATCAATTATAAAATTTCTTAAATCGTTACATAATTCTGGCAACTCTGCCCTAGTCAATTTTTTTAAATCGTCTGGTGTATTTACCCTAGCTAATTTATTTCCTTGTGCAATGTCCAATATACTACATTAAAATAGTTGTCTTTAGGATAACTCATTTTTAGGTGAAATGTTATCCTTTATCATTGCAAAAGTACATTTTTTTTTCAAATTATTCTTTAAAAAAAACATCCTGTAAAGAAAGATTAAAGAAAAGATATTTTTTAAAACGTTTAATTTATAAAGGTAGACCACGCATTTGAATACCAAAAAAGTTTGGCATAAGTTATTGCGTTTTTGGTTTCTACTTTTACCAACTTATTTTGACCTTCTAACATTTTCAACTCCCAAGCATTTAATTCAAAAAGTGTACTTTCTCCTATAGAATATTTTATGTTTTCGAAGTTTAGAAGAGAAGAGTAATTCATCAGCATACCATCCAATTGATTTTTCTGAGTTTCTAACACGCTCAATTGGCTTAGTTCATTTTGTAGCTTTAGAGATAAATCATTTTTTGTAGTTTGCCTATCTATCTCCAGTGACTTAATTTTTAAATTTGCCATTTTTAAATTTGCTCGTTCTGCACGTAAAAAGAGAGGATATTGAAAACTTAAACCCCATAAATTGTCTACTCCATACCTACTAAAACTAGGAATATAATTATTGTATAACAATGAGTAATCAAAATTTAACTTGGGCTTTATTTTTTCTATTTTATACCTTCTTTCAAATCCTTGTTCTGCAATTTTAGAAGATAGCTGATTTAATTTAGGGTTATTATCTATGGACCATACAGCTGCTAAAACAGTACTTTGACTCAGACTTTTTTCATCAGGAATAATGGTTTGATTTACTAGTGTTGTATCCCAAATCCATCTTCTAAGATCAAAATAAGAAGAAATTTCTGCTCTTTTTGCTTCTAAAAAATCCAATTCTCTGTCTCTTAGTTGTAAATATGCTTTCAAAGTGTCGTTAGGAGACAGCTCTCCGGATGCAGCTTCTTTTTTTATTAGATTAAATCTGTCAGTAGCCAATTTGACAGAATTATTTGTGTTTTGAGCTACAAAATAATTTGCAAACCAATTCCAATAAGCATCAGAAGCCATAAAAAACAAATCATTTAATTGCATATCTGACTCAGCATTTAGTTGATTTTGAACTTGTTGGGCACCTCTTAACAAAAGTCTATTTTCATCAAAAAATAACCCTTTTCCTAACGGTATACTTGCACCCAAATAACCTAAACCACCAGTAGGATTGAAATTTTCTGGGTTAAGATATTTTCCTTGATCGTCTCCGTAACCTGCTGATAATTTTATACCTGCAATGGTGTTTATGGATAAGTCAGACTCAAAAAGAGTATAATAGTTTTTATTGTCAAAATTTTTTTCTTTGTATTTAGTACTTAATACTGGGTCATAAACACCCCTTGCTTCTTTTACAACTAAACTTCCTTGTTCTTTTATTAGCAATGCTTTTTTTGCTAAAGGATGTTCTTTTTTGACTTGTCTTAGAAAATCTAAGTACCCTAAAGTAGATTGTGCAATCAAATTATTACTAATTACAAATACTAAAAAAGATAAAAAGAATTTATTTTGTATGGTATTTTTCATCTATTGTTTCATCCAATTGATAGTTGCTTTTCTTTCCGTCATAAAATTCTGGAGGGAAACCATTTATTTGTCTCCAGAGTTCATACCAAATTGGTACATCATTGAGCAAAAAGATTCCTTTGGTTCCTGATCCTAATTTTAAGAGATCTGGCCACACTACATCTTTTTCATCTGGAATAATTAGTATTCTGTATAAACCATTTGCACTTATATTCTTATCAATGGCATACACTTCTCCTCCAAAAGTTCCATGAGATACACCCGGCCAACCACCAAACACTATTGTAGGCCAACCATCGAAAATTAATCTATTGCGTTCACCTATTTTTATCAGAGGCAAATCCACAGGTCTTACATAAAGTTCTACGGCAAGTTCATGTACAATAGGAATTAAACTAACCACTTGATCTCCTTCTTTAACAATCTCACCAATTCCTTTTTTATAAGATTTTAATACATAAGAATCATGAGGTGCAATGATGTAATAATTGTCTTTTCTACTTTTTACACTTGCCAATTTATTTTCCATTTCAGATAATTCTTTTTGAGAATTATTTAAGTCTGAGATTGTTCCTTGCCTGTCTGATTGGGCTTTGCTTAGTTTTCCGTTGTACTCATTTAAATAATTTTGAGATTCTAGTTGTGTATTGTACCATTCATTTTTAGTGATTTGGTATTTGTTGTCATAAAAAACAAATTCATTTTCTGCTTTGGTTAATTTTAATTTAGCCTCTTCTAACTCTTTTTTAGACTTTACACCTATTTTATACAAAGAATCTGTACGTGAGTACCTTATTTTCTCTATTGCTACATTTACTCTTGACCCTTGGTAGGCAGCACTATCTGATGTGAGTTTGTTTCTACTTTGTTTAATTTTATTCTCAAATTGTTCTCTCTTTAAACCAAATTCGGCTTCCAATGCAGTTACATTTTGATTCAAATAACTAACTTTAGAATCGTAAGATTGGTTGGATAAGTTCTTAGATTTTAATTGGTTTTCTAATTGATTCTGTAAATTAGGATCTAAATATTCTGTTTTTACCTCACTTAAAAAAACAATGGTATCCCCTTTTTTTATGTGTTGCCCATCTATTACATACCATTTTTCTATTCTGCCTGTTATATAAGAGTTCAAGGCATGAGGTTGCTGTTCTGGTCTAAGTGTAGTAATGTATCCCTTGCCATCTACATTTTGGGTCCAAGGAACAAAGATTATAAAAAGCAGGATACCTACAAAAAGAGATAAAACTGCATAGGCCAATTTTTTGGGTTCACTTTTTACTTCTAGTTTCTTAAAGGATTCGTAATTATACTCTATCATACCACTATTTTTCAAAAATTTCGTCAAAATAAGGAAGGCTTTGAATCTCTTCAAATGTACCTGAATCTATTACGTGTCCATCCTTCATAATGTATATTTTGTCGCATCTACTAGCCATTGCTATATCATTAGATGCCACTATTAGTGTCCATTTATTAGAATTGTCCGTTAAATAATCTGAAATAAGCACTTTATCTTGCTTATCTAGATTCTGAAGTGGTTTATCCATTAAAAATAATCTTGGTTTTTCTGCTACACTTCTTGCCAAGTTTATTTTTGCGGTGATACTAAAGGGTAGAGTCATGTCATTTTGAACAATTGGAGTATCGAAACCTAATGGTAAATTTTCTACAAAAGACCTTAAATTTACTTTTTCGCAGGCATCTATAACATCTTTAAAGGTAATGTCATCTCTACCCATACTTATGTTTTCTGCAATTGTACCATTAAGAATTTCATTTTGAGCAAGTTTCTCACCTACATAACTACGCAAACTAATTAAATTGAGGTTTTTGAGCAATAAATCATTTACCAAAATAGAACCTGTATAATTATGCATCATACTTGCACAAAGATTTATCATGGTAGATGTACCAGATGCTGAGTAACCAGCAAAACAAACTTTTTGACCTGATTTTATTACAAAACTTACTTCATTTACGGCTTTATGTTTGTTTATTTGATACTCGTAAGAAACTTTTCTGAACTCAAATTTAACCCCTTTGCCATCATCTACATCTTCAAAAGCAATTCCATGGTCGTTTTCAATTTCTTTATCTGTAATAGCACTTATTTTTTCAACTCCTGTAAGTACATCGTACATTACTTCTAAGCCAGAGTGTAATTTTTCTGCGGCACCTAAAATAATAATAATTACAATTTCAGATGCTACAAACTGTCCTACGTTTATTTGCTGATTTACTAAAAGAGCTGTACCAATTATCAAAATACCACCTGTCATCAAAAATTTAAATCCTACTATAAACCAATATTGGTTGATTAATATTTTAAAATGAGATGTTCTAGATTCTAAATATTGTGCTACAACTTTATCTGTTTTTTTCAGTGGCAAATCTGTATATCCAGCCAACTTAAAAATATTCATAGTTCTTGCCAATTCTTCTAACCAGGAGGCAGCTTGATACTTGTATTTAGACTCATACATACTAGTTTTTAATCCTTTAGAAGTAGTAAGTCTAATAAATACAACTAAAATTGCAACAATAAACAACCCGTAAAATGCAAATAAAGGATGGTAAAATGCCAGCAATATTAAACTGAAAAAAATCTGTAGTACTGAAGCGGTAAAGTCTATAATTAGTTTTGGTAGGCCTTTTTGTATTGTCATGATATCAAAAAATCGATTCATGAGTTCTGGAGAGTACTCTTTTATTAAAGTTTCTATTTTAATACGAGGTATTCTAGAGGCAAATTCAAAAGTAGCTCTTGTAAAAATACGTTGTTGCAAACGCTCCATTATAGTTAGCTGAAATACATTTAACATACTAGTGATAAGAATTCCTACTAAAACTACAACAATTAGTACTATTAATGAGGTGGTAACAGAGTTTACTGATACGGTGGTCATAATGGCTTGTATTCCCAATGGTAAAGACAAACCCACTAATGCGTTTATCAAAGAATAAAGATATACCAAAACTATATCTTGCCTGTCTAAAGAAAGAAGTCTAAAAAATTTTTTTAAAGGAGAGCCTTCTAATTTTTCTATGTATGAACCAAACATGAAGTTTAAATATTTTACACAAAAAACGATTAATTTATACGCAAAAAAAAATTTTTTATATTAAATATTAAAATGTAAACCATTAGAATAATTAATGATTTTTTATTTTGATGATGCTTTGTTGTTTAACAAATTTTTAAAGTGAATTTTGAAAAGTAGATTTCTTGACAAGTTATCTTAATTTTTTAATTAATTGTAAATCAATTAGATGTGTTAAATTTTTATGAATTTAATTTGAACTTCCAATGAATACCACCAATTTCTAATTTACTGCCATAAAAAACATTCTTTTAAAAAAGAAAACTAAACATGGTTTGCTTTCAGTTTTAGAGCATCTTGAATGTATTTTCTTTTTATTATTAACATCCCAAAGCTTTCCCCATGTTCTTTGCCTATGTGTTTATGATGCATTTTATGTGCCCTACGTAATGCCAAAATGTACGTATTGTTAGACTTTTTCATAAGTTTGAATCTTTGATGTATAATAATGTCATGCACTAAAAAATAAGCCAATCCGTACAATGCAATACCAAAACCAACCCAGGTATACCAAGCATATCCATGCATCATGCCAAACATAATACACAACCAGCTAGGTATAGCATAAACCAAAAAGAATATATCATTGCGTTCAAACCAACTCTTATGGTCTTTTTTATGATGATCTGCATGAAAGTACCACATAATTCCATGCATAATGTATTTATGATTTGCCCAAGCAGAAAACTCAGTTAAAACAAAAGTGGCTAAAACAATGCCTACGTTACTATAGATTTGAATGTTCATAATGTGCTTAATTTAAGTGAATAAATAAATAATACCAAAAAACTGAATCTGTAATGCCAAAATTATGATAGATGGCATAAACTTACTTTTGGTAAGAGGGGTATAGAACAAAAGACCACAAAGATATGAAATCAAAAACCAACCAATATAATTGTGTAATCCTGGCATACCAGAGTCAAACCGCCAAAAATCTAATTTAGGTGCCACTTGCTCTATAAGAAAATCTATCAAAACTGCCAGTAGAGAGGCTACAAAAAGTAGCGCATATTTGTTATCAAAATAATTTTTTGTGATACTGAAGCTTGCAGTTATAATAAGTG
>JAYVIQ010000228.1:0-3703 GCA_043770215.1 Cytophagales bacterium
GAAATCTCTGCCGTATCTCCATTGCTATAAAACTCTACCCTAGAGCCGTTGGGCTTATCCAAAGCATATTCTAATATGTACTGTAATCTTCCATTAGGAAAATAATATTTTTGCGCTCCTGTTTTTTTTCCGTCAGAAAAAAATTCTTGCGATTTTAGAACTCCGTTTTGGTAAAAAGAGTCTATTCTGTCGTCTAATAAAGAATCTTGAGCCATTAGTAGGGTACAAGCAAAAATTGTTAAGAAAAAAAACAATACTATTTTAATATATTTCATAAGTGCAAATATGTTGTTTAATATATAAAAAAAATAGTGCTACTAGGTATTTTATCTGAAAAATTGAGAAGTTTAAGCAAAAGATAAAACTCAAATTAGTTTCAAATAGATGTATTTAGCACAATTTTTCATAGATTGCATTGCTATGATTACTTGCCTAAATGGATCTTTTTATAATAATTTATCTGTTGAATTGTGTACAAACAGAGGGTTTATGTACGGAGATGGACTTTTTGAAACCATGCTTTTTGAAAACAATAAGATAAAACATTTTTCAGACCATTTAGAAAGATTAGTTCATGGAATGACCACATTAGGTTATTTTTATGATGATTTAACATTAAAAGAAATTTCAGAAAACACTTTACTTAGTTGCCAAAAAAGTAACCTATCTATTGCAAGAGTAAAACTAACCGTTTGGAGAAACTGGGGAGGCTTATACGCACCCACAACAAATCAGATATCTTTTCTAATAGAAGTAAATGAATATACACAAACCTCCAATGAGATAAATAACTTGGGCATAGCCAAAACTGTAAAAATAGCAGTAAATAATGTTTCTAATTTAAAAACACTTTCTGCTTTGCAATATGTGCTTGCGGGCATAGAAAAAGCAAATTCTGCCTTAGATGACTTAGTACTTTTAAATACAGATAATTACATATGCGAGTGTACAGCATCTAATCTTTTCTGGAAAAAAGAGGGTATTGTATATACACCAAGTCTTAAATCAGGCTGCATATCAGGAATAGGTAGAAAAAACGAAATTATAAGTCTAAAGTTGAATAATATTCAAGTAGAAGAAGGTTTATACGAAGTAAAATCCCTTGTAGATGCTGATAAAATATGGAATACTAACGTTTTTGGAAGAAAAAAAGTAATCAATTTTATTTACAAATAGCTCACCTTTTATAAATAAGGTTATATAAAAAACCTCATTCAATTCCTTTTTTTATTTATCCAAATATCCTCAAAACCATCTAATGAAACACAATTAAAAAGTATTTTATAAAAAATTACCTTTTGGTTTTGGATTATCCAACTTGCTTTGCTTTTTTTACATAAAACATAAATAATGCAAGAATTACGTTCAAAAAACATATTGGTTAGAATAAATGAAAAAGGGGCTGAACTCTCTAGCTTTTTGGATTTAGAAACGGGTATAGAACACATTTGGAATGCAGACCCTAATTTTTGGAATAGGCATGCACCAGTATTATTTCCAATTGTAGGACAAGTAGAAGATGGTGAGTATACAGTAGAAAAAATCAAGTACAATTTACCTCAACATGGTTTTGCAAGAGATAGCAATTTCACATTAGTAGAAAACCAAAATAACACACTTGTTTTTAGTTTACATTACAGCTCTGAAACATTAAACGTTTACCCTTTCAAATTCAAGTTTTCTATTTCTTACACACTTTTAGGCAAAAAACTTTATGTAGGTTACAAAATAGAAAATATAGATGATAAAGAAATAGCCTTCCAATTGGGTGCTCACCCAGGATTTTCCTGCCCTTTTTACCCTTCTGAATCTATAAGTGAATACTTTTTACAATTTGATAAACCATTAACAGAAGATCGGTTATTGTTTGAGGATGGATTGTTAAATGGTAAAATCCAAAAAGAATTCTTAAAAAACGAATCTAAAATTCAATTGTCTGCATCTACTTTTGATGACGATGCAATTATTTTTGAAACGAATAAAATTGATAGTGTTTTGATCACCAAAAATGGGATAAATGGCTTAAAAGTAAATTTAAGCGGGTTCCCATTATTAGGAATATGGTCTAAACCAAAAGCCAATGCGCCTTTTGTTTGTATAGAACCTTGGTATGGAGTAGCTTCTATTAGAGGCAACAGCAAAGAGCTCAAAGATAAAAAAGCGATACAAATATTGGATGTAGCTCAAACTTTTGAGTGTGGTTTTTCTATAGAAATTGTGTAACCAATAAAAAGTACCCAAAAATAATAAATCTGCTTTTAACTAGCCCTAATTCAAACTAAAATACAAGTTTTAGCCTATAAAATAATGTACCTAAAATTTAATTTTAGAAATGTTCTTTAAGTCTACTTTTTTACTTAAAAAATAAACAGAAGCAACTCCAACAACAATTTGAAATATAAATTGAATTCCATGATTTAGCAACGCGTAGCTAACTCCAATCAATTTTTCTATACCTAGACTAGATAGTAAATTCTCTGTTACAAAATGGTACGCTCCAATGCCTCCGCCATTTATTGGCAACATTCTAGATACAGTGCCGCCTATCATTGTTAAATAACCATCTACCCATGATAGCGAACTGGTAGCATCAAAACAAAAGAATAGTAGATAAGAAGTAAAAAAATAACACACCCAAATTAACATTGTAGAGGTCCAAAAAGCTGTTTTTTGGTTTACATTTATGGCAGACTTTAATCCATCCATCAACTGCAATTCGTTTTTTTCTCCGTCTGTCATTTTATTTACCATTGGGTAAATAATGACAAAAACCAATATAATTCCTGCTATCATAAAATATTTATTTGTACCGCTGTTGCTTTCTTGAAAATTAGATTTTAAACTAACCCAAAATTCGCTAATAAAATCACCCTTAAATAAAAAAGCTAAAAGCAATAAAACTGCAAAAATAGCAAAATCTATAATCCTTTCAGCCATGACAGTACCAAAAACAAAAGACACTGGTTTTTTCTCTGTTTCTGCACTTGTAAAGCACTTAATAAATTCTCCAATTCTAGGAATTGCTAAACTCACAAAATAGCCTAATTGCAAAGAAAATAATAAGTTCCAGAAATTTGATTTTCCTGTTGTATCCATCATCAACTGCCAACGCCAAGACCGCAACAAATGCCCTAATAAACTAATGACTAATACCAAACAAATAGGCCAAACTTTTACATTTTTAAGCGTAGAAACTATTTGTTCTAAATTAAACTTTTGAAGTACAAAAATCAATAATGCTACGCCAATTGCTAAAAATAAAACCTGTAGTAGTATGTCTTTGGTAGAAATTTGTTTTGAATTCATTTTGTGTGTTTTTGTAGACTTAAATTTGTAGAATTAGAGATGATGATAAAAATTTGTAATTGCTTAAATATTATAGTATATCCTAAAAAAAACACATATCATATGACACACAATCTAGCAGATATATGTGTGCTAAATTGCATGTCTATTTTATTTTTTTTACAAATTAATGACCAACTAAAGCTTTATACTCTTCTGCATTCATCAAACCTTCCAATTGTTCAATGTTTGTCAGTTCCATTTTAACAATCCAACCAGCCTCATAAGGATCTTCATTTACTTTTTCTGGAGAATCTTCTAATGATGTGTTTACCTCTAAAATAGTTCCACTTACAGGCAAAAACAAATCAGAAACAGTTTTTACAGCTTCTATTGTGCCAAAAACTTCATTTTGCTC
>JAYVIQ010000229.1:0-3694 GCA_043770215.1 Cytophagales bacterium
TCTTCTAAAATAACCCCTTTTTCTTTTTCTATTTCTTTTTCTGGAAAAGTAGAGTAAAAAGAAATGTCTGTAAGTAGGTCAAAGGCTCTTTCAAAATACTTATCCAATACAGAGGCATAAATGTATACTTTTTCTTTGGTAGTAAAAGCATTTAACTCGCCCCCTACAGACTCTAACCCACTGAAAATATGATATGATTTTCTCTTATCTGTTCCTTTAAAAGCCATGTGTTCCCAAAAATGAGCCAAACCAAGTTGTCTTTCATTTTCATCTCTAGACCCTACATTGAATACATAGCCACAGTGAGCAATTTTTGTATTGTTTACTTGCCTATGACAAAGTATAATCCCATTATTTAATTGATGTATATGTACGTCTAAAGGCATAAATTTGTATATATTTCTAGCAACTGTGGCAGATTTTTTTCTTTTCTAAAGAGCAAAGCTCTTTCTTTTCCTTTTTGTATTAATTCTTGTCTTCTGGCAGGATTATCTATCAGTAACTGAATGTTTTTCTCTAAACTATGTTGTGTATATTTTTGGTAATAAGCAACCGCATCTGCCCCTACTTCTTCCATGACTGTATTTTGTGTTGTTATTACAGCTGTACCAATATTCAAGGCTTCTAAAATTGGAATTCCAAATCCTTCACATACACTTGGATAAGCAAAAAGTAAAGCATTTCCATACAAAGCTGGCAGATCCTCAAAAGCTACATTTTCTAATATGTGTACTCTTCTAAGCAAATCTTCGCTTTTGTGCAACTCTGCCAAAATAGGGATGAAATCCTTAGTTTTCTTACCAACCAAGACAAGATCTCCTGTAAAATCTAAGTTACTAAATGCTTTTAAAAGTAACAATTGTTGTTTTCTACTCTCTATAGTCCCTACACACAAAATGTATGGATTTAGTATTTTATATTTATTCCTAATATCATTATTAGGATCAAAGTCATAAAACTGTGGATGACAATCTTGGTAAACAACGTCTATTTTGTCTGGGTTTACCTTATAAAATTTCACCAAATCTTTTTTGGTATACTCGCTAGTAGCTATAATTTTGTCAGCTATTTTACATGATCTATACGTTTTGAAATCATAAATCCAACGATTGATAGGGTGTTGTGTATTAGGCAAATGCTTAAAAATAATATCATGTATGGTAACTACTGTTTTAACTTTGGTTCTGCGCCATGGCAGCTCATTGCTTAGTCCATGATATATGTCTAATTGCTTAAAACTTTTTTCATGCACCATTCCAGAAATACGCCAAAACTTAGCCATAAAATTACTTACACGTGGTGCTACAAGTGTATGTGCAGATTGCTCGTTTCTTGGAGAAAACAAAGAAATCTGCAAATCTGGAAATAAGCTTGCTAGGCCATCTATGATATGATGACTGTAATTACCTAATCCCGTTTTGTTTTGAAAATAACGTTTCGCGTCGAAACCTATGTGTATGCCTTGCTTTCTCAAATCAGTTTACCCACTCAATCTCTATCAACTCATTGTTTACAACTATTGTAGAAAATTTCACTCCTTCTTGTTTGTAAATCTTGATATTCGCCCCTTCCTTTTTAATTTTAGAGTAGTAGGTTTTCTTTATCAATCCTTCTTTTGCAATTTGTTTAAACTTTTCTGAATCTATTTTCTTATTACTAATTCTGATTTGGTCTATTACATGTGTTTTGTCTATTTTATGAAAAACAACAATGCCTTTTTCTAACTTCTTAGCAATTCTTAGTTTAGCTACATTCCTTGCCACTTGCAAATTCAAAACAGATCTTTGCTCTATTACTTCTCCTGCCAAATAAGCAAATAAAATTTCTGGATCTGGGACTCCATAACCTACGTAATTGTTTGGCAATGGATTCATATGACCAGCTATAGATAAAGCCTCTTTCATTTGTTTAGGGGTAAGATTTGGGTATTTTTGTAATACACAAGCAACCAACCCTGCCATTTCAGGACTTGAATATGATGTACCTCTGTCTGAATACGTACTCACATCTGGTTTAAGATACGGATTGAAATCTGGCCCAATACTACTATATCCTTCTTTTGCAAAATCATCTTTTTTGGTTGCACCTACAGAAATCACTCCTTCTGCATCTGCAGGGGCACTTACTATGTTCCAGGGCTTAAGTCCTAAATTACCTGCACTACAAACCAAAATCATGCCTTTCTCAACTGCTTTTTGAGCAGCTATAGAGATTTTTGTTGTACGTCCATTCATATCTTTAGTGGTATGGTTTTCTGTAGTGTCATCAAACTCTGAGTAACCTAAAGAAGTGTTTACTACTCTTACTCCTTTACTATGCATCCATTCTATGGCTTCTATCCAGTCATCTTCTTCTACCAGATGCTCTTTATCTCCATTTTCTGTTCTCGCCAAATAATAACTTGCCCCAGTAGCCAATCCTATTTTTTGTTTTGTTTCTGGATTGTACCCACCCATGTAGGCCAACACGTTTGCTCCGTGAGAATCACCAGAAGTTTGCTGATCAAAAAAATCTGAGCGAGCGCCATCTAGTATAAAATCTCTATACCCTAACAATCTGTTTTGAGAAATAATGTGTTTGTAGGCATCTCCGCTATCCACATTTACAAAACCTGCATCTATTACACCTGCTAAAACACCGGTACCATCTAGTCCCATTTTTTCTAAATATGCAGGGTTTAAGCTTACAATGTAATCTCCATAACTAGGCATTTTACCTTCTTGAGTGCTATATTTGAGTGTTTTAACAGGAGATATACTCAATACACAGTCATTATTTAATAAATTATTTTTTTGTTCTAAACTTAATTTTGTTGTGAAGGCATTCAGCCAAATACTTTTGCTTTCAATTTCTAGGGTATCTATAGTAAACTGTTTTGTTACCAGGGTTTTAGAAACATCTAGCTCCACCCAATATTTTTCAATACTCTGAGCCTTTGCACCAAAACCCAAAAACCCTAAAATAAATACAACAACTCTACCTTTTATTTTCATATTTTTTATTCCTTTTTTATATCTTTAATAAAGCTCTACAAAAATATCTAAAAAATGCGTTATCAAACCTTATCTTCTGAATTTTATCAACGAAATAGAAAGAAATTTATTGAAAACTTAGATAAAAATAGTTTCTCAGTCTTTCATAGCAATGATGTTATGCCTACAAATGCTGATGGAACAATGGGATTTAGGCAAAATAATGACTTTTTTTACCTTACAGGTATAGACCAAGAAGAATCTGCTTTACTTTTGGATTTTCTTGGCAATGAAATTCTTTTTGTGAGAGAAACCAGTGAAAATATAAAAATTTGGGAAGGTGAGAAACTTAGTTCAATACAAGCTAGTGAACTAAGTGGAATAAATGAAGTTAGATGGTACAAAGAGTATGAGGCTGAGGTGCTAAATTGGTCTAAAAGATACAAAAAAATATACTTGTCTAATAATGAACACTCTAGAGCCGAATCTGATGTAGAAACAAGAAATACACGCTTAGGAAACGCCTTGCTTAAACAAGTAGATTCAGAATTAGAAGTGTTATCATCTGCCAAAATCATGCATTTATTAAGGTACCAAAAAGATAGTGAAGAAGTAAAGCAACTGCGTGTAGCCTGTCACATAACCCAAAAAGCCTTTGAGAGAACGCTATCTTTTTTGAAACCTAATGTATATGAATACGAAATAGAAGCTGAAATTATCCA
>JAYVIQ010000230.1:0-16585 GCA_043770215.1 Cytophagales bacterium
ATTTAATCCTCGTAACCACTTTTTATGATGGTAGATATCATCTTGAATTTCACATTTGCATTAAAACAATGGGTTGCATGCGCAGGAATAATTATGCCTTGACCTAAAGTGAGTTTATGGGTTTTGTCTTTTATTGTTACTTCTGCTGTGCCATCTATAATCTGAATGTAATTATCAAATGGAGAAGTTTTTTCAGCTAGTTCTTCGCCAGCATCAAACGAACTGGCCGTTATATTTCCAGTTATTTTTTTTATAATTGTTTTACTTAATACAGCATTTGGAATATATTGTACTATTTCTACAATAATATGCGATTTTTCTTTTTCGATTTCAAGAACGTTCATCTTTAAGGAAGGAATTATGTTGTTTTTTTAGTTCAAATACAGCAATAAGCCATAGATTAGAAAAAATAAATTCCCATTAACAAATATGAGGCTTTAAATCGGTTAATTTTTATTAAAATTCTTTCAAAATGTTATATAATTCATAGTATTATAGTGTATAATTCATTGATTTATAATGAATTTACGTTCATAGGTATAGGAGACGCTCTAATAGAGTTAAGTAAGCTACATAAATCTAAATATGGGGTAGGGGTTCTGCTAGAGATGTATTACTAATAATATAAGAAGTTTTTCAACCAAAAAAATAAATCATCCTTTTACAAACTCCAAATCGTTGGTTTTATTTATGGCTATCCTGCCTTCAAAAATTTCACCTTTGTGTTCAAAACCTTTGATTAGGGGAGTTCTACCTTTGGTAACTAAGGATTCTATTTGCTTCTCAGTTAGAATTTTACCAGCATATTTAAAGGGGATTTTAAAAGTGCAACCGGCATTAAATTGATTGCAGCCATAGGCAGTATTTCCTTTAATAATATCCCCATTTTTACATTTTGGGCATTTCCATTCTACATTTTCAAGTACCTTAAACTCAATATTTAATGATTTATTTAAGAAAAAATGTCCATTTTGTTTTTTATTATTAATTTCTACCTGTTTTATTAAGCTTGTTTTGTTTTTATTCAAAAGCTCTAGCAATACTTTTTCAGAAATTTCTATGTTTGCTATCAGTAAAGGGAGTCTAAAGTCGCAGCTAGTATGTTCTGAGCAACCATAAGCACTTTTTCCTTTTAGGATTGTCCCTTTTTTGCATTTAGGGCATATTTTCTGGTTTAACTCTTTGGTTTTTGGTGTCACTTTTTTCTTTGCTTCTTCTAGTGCAAAGGTGGTTCCTACATGATCAAATTTCACTTGGGTTACTACCTCTTTTACAAACTGGTTCATTTCAAAAAGGAATTGTTTTACACTATATTTCCCTTTTTCTATGTCTTGAAGGTTTTTTTCCCATCTTCCTGTGAGTTCTGCACTTTTAAGCATGTCATGCTTTATGGTGTCTATTAACTGAATGCCGGTAAGGGTTGGTAGTATATTTTTCCTTTGTTTGGCTATGTATTGTCTTTTAAATAAAGTTTGAATGATGTTGGCTCTTGTAGATGGTCTTCCAATGCCATTATCTTTCATCAATTCTCTTAAGTCCTCATCGTCAATTTGTTTTCCTGCGGTTTCCATAGCCCGTAAAAGTGTAGCTTCAGAATAATATTTGGGTGCAGAGGTTTGTTTTTGTTCTAAAATAGGAGCGTGAGGACCTTTCTCTCCAATGATAAATACAGGCATTAGTTGACTGCTTTCATCTTCTTCTTTTTTCTTTGAATCCTCATCCTCTAGGTCTTCATTGCCATACACAACCCTCCAACCGGGGTCTAAAATTTGTTTGCCACTTGCTTTAAATCCTATTTCAGAAAGTTTTCCTAACACTGTAGTTTTAGAAACAATACAATCTGTATAAAAATTAGCAATAAACCGCAATACCACCATGTCATAGACTTGGTTTTCTATAGGGCTCAATCCATTAGGACTTACGTTTGTAGGTATTATGGCATGATGATCCGTAACTTTAGCATCATCAAAAACATGTTTAGATTTTCTGATAGGTTTGCCAATAAGTGGAGCCGCTAAAGTACTATAGTTTTTTAAAGATCCTAAAATACCTTCTATTTTTGGGTAAATGTCCTCTGGCAAATATCGGGTATCTACTCTAGGATATGTAAGGTATTTTCTTTCGTATAAGGTTTGAGCAATTTTCAAGGTTTCATCTGCACCCAAATTTAGTTTCTTGTTGCAGTCTACTTGCAATGAAGTCAAATCAAATAGTCTTGGCGCACTTTCTTTCCCTTCTTTTGTTTCAAAACTTGTAATTGTAAATAATTCTTTTTCAATGGATTGAATAAAATTATTGCCTTCTTCAAGTGTTTTTATTTTCCCTTTTTCAGAAGAAAAAAGAACCTCTTTGTATTTTGTTTTTAATTCCCAAAAATCTTCTGATCTAAATGCTTCTATTTCTTTATGTCTATGTACAATCATAGCCAAAGTGGGTGTTTGTACCCTGCCTACAGATAGTACAGACCCTTTAGCGGCATATTTTTTTGTGTACAACCTTGTTGCGTTCATGCCCAAAAGCCAATCTCCAATTGCCCTAGAGCTACCTGCGTAGAATAGCTTGTCATATTCTTTGGCATCTTTTAATTTATTGAAACCTTCTCTTATGGCTTCTTCTGTAAGAGAAGAAATCCATAACCGTTTCACTGGCTTAGTACAGCCAGTGAGTTTCAAAACCCAACGTTGAATCAATTCACCCTCTTGGCCAGCATCTCCACAATTTATGATTTCATCTGATGCAAGAAAAAGTCTTTTTATAATGTCAAATTGCTCTTTGACTCCTTTGTTGTCAATTAGTTTTATGTCGTATTTTTCTGGAAGAATAGGTAGATTGTCTATATTCCAATATTTAAGAACAGGGTTATAATCTTCTGGTTCTAATAATGTACACAAATGCCCAAAGGTCCAGGTGACTTGGTATCCATTGCCTTCATAATATCCATTGTTGCGTGTATTGGCTCCTAATATATGAGCAATTTCTTTGGCAACACTTGGTTTTTCGGCAATACAAACTTTCACATTTTAGCATTTAGATTCTTATATAAATGTGCGCAATGTTCGTGTAAATAAAAATTAGTTTTACTAAATGATTTCCACACATTTGAATTCGGTTAACATTAAGTACCCTTATTCACTTGATTTCAAATACTTAAAAGGTAAGATGTGTTTTTGAATATTTTAATCAATTACTTTAGAAATACCATCAAAGCATACCGTATTCTTCCTTTTTTCTCATAAAAGCACCAGTTAGGGCAGTATTGATGTATACTTTATTCGCTACTAGGAAAAAAACTATGTTTACTATGGTCTACATAATTTTCCATTTTTGAGGGCAATTATTAGTTTTTCTTTAAAAAATGTTCATTTCTCATAATGCCTAACTACGTAAAAATATAGGTTTTTTAGTCCTTTAAAACAGCATTTATTGTATATGTACATTTTAAAACCTGCCAAAAAGCATATAATACTATGTTTTTTTCTCAAAAAAGGGATTTTAGGTATTTTGAGGGATAAAACTACGTAAGTAAACTGTACGTATTATTACTAATTTTTTTAGTATTGTATCATAAAAGTTTTGCAAACGAAACTTAAAATGTATTTCAAATTTAAAAAATAAAGTATGAAAAAAACGTTCTTGAAAATCGCAAACAAAGTAGCCTTGGCGGCTGCTGTTGCTTTCCTTTCTGCTTGTTCAGATGGAGCTACTACAGAATCAGAAGCTGCGGCAGATTCTACAAGTGCAGATACTGCATCTTCTGAAGTAATTACATTAGGATTTATTCCTTTAACAGACTGTTCTCCTGTAGTTATGGCACAAGAGTGGGGTTTGTTTAAAAAGTATGGTGTAAACGTAGTTGTAGAGAAACAAGCAAGCTGGGCAGTTGTTAGAGATAAATTATTATCTGGAGAGTTAGACGGTGCACATTGCCTATTTGGTATGCCTTTTTCTGTGTATACAATGGGTGGTAACGCAGGTAAAGAGTTAAAAGTTGCCATGAATCTTAATACAAATGGTCAAGCAATTACTTTATCAAAAGATTTTTGTGGTAAAGTAGGTGTTGGTGAGATAGGTAAAGTAAATGGCGTAGTTTCTTCGCTATCAAAAAGCAAAGAAGTTACTTTTGCTGCAACTTTCCCAGGCGGAACTCATGATATTTGGATGAGAAACTTCTTGTCTTTGGCTGGCGTAGATGCCAAAAAAGTAAAACAAATTACTATACCACCTCCACAAATGGTAGCAAACATGAAATCTGGTAACATGGACGGATATTGTGTAGGTGAGCCTTGGAATGGAAAAGCAGTAAAAGAAGGCATTGGATTTACATCTTTAACAACGCAAGATTTATGGAAAGACCACCCAGAAAAAGCTTTGGTTGTAAATGCAGAATTTTCTGAGAAAAGAAGAGCAGATTTGAAAAAAGTAATGAAAGCCATTATGGAAGCGTGCCAAATGTTAGACAACATGGAAAAAAGAGCTGAAGTGGCTAAAATCATCTCTCAAGAGAAATATGTAAATGCACCTGCAGAAGTTACTTTAGGAAGACTTATAGGAGATTATGATATGGGATGTGATTATGGCAAAAAAAGTTATGCAGACAATACTATGATGTTTCACAAAGATGGTTTTGTAAACATGCCAAGAATAGCTCACGGTATGTGGTTTATGGCTCAGTATGTAAGATTTGGAATGCTAGAAGTAGCACCAGATTACAAAGCAGTAGCAGAGAAACTAATTTTATCTGATTTGTACAAAGAGGTAGCCACTGAAATGAAAGTTGCCTTGCCAGAAGATGATATGAAACCATTCTCACTAACATTGGATAAAACCATTTTTGATCCAGCAGATCCAGCAGCTTACCTAGCCAAGGTTAAAAAATAATAAATACATTGTTTTAAGTTGGTGGCAAAGAAATTTGTCACCAATTTATTGTACACACTAATTTGAAGTTATAAAAATATTACAATTTATGTCTAACATTTCCGCATCCCCTACAAAACCAACTTTAGCTTCAAATAAGGTGATTAAAACGCTTTTGAGCTTTATAGCCGGTTTTGCATACACAATTTTAGGATTATTAATACTTGTAGCTTTTTGGTCTCTCATCTGTATAGTAGCAGATGCCCCAGATTTGCCTACACCAAGCGAAACTTTGGTTACTATGCTTAAATTATTAGAAGATCCTTTTCAAAACGATAGCCCTACAAGCAAAGGAATTGGTTTGCAATTGCTTTACTCTTTGGGTAGAGTTATGAAAGGGTTTTTAATAGGTACAGTAATAGCAATACCATTAGGCGCATTAATTGGGAATAGCAAAATTTTGTCAAATGCGTTAATGCCTTTGGTAAATATACTTAAGCCAGTATCTCCACTTGCTTGGTTTCCAATAGGTTTGGCAGTTTTAAAAACATCTCCCTCAGCTACTATATTTATTATTGCTATCACATCATTATGGCCTACTGTAGTAAATACAGCATTTGGTGTATTGAACATAAATGAAGACCATAAAAATGTATCTAAAGCATTTGGTTTTAGCAAATGGAAATACATTACTAAAGTATTGTTGCCTTCTGCATTGCCAAGTATTATTACTGGTTTAAGGTTAAGTGTAGGAGTAGCATGGTTGGTAATAGTTGCTGGAGAAATGCTTTCTGGTGGTTCTGGAATAGGATTTTATGTTTGGGATAGTTACAATGGGGGCGACCTTTCAAAAGTGATTTGTGCAATTCTATTCATTGGAATTGTGGGATTAATGTTAGATAAAATATTTACCTCAATAGAAAAATACTTCAATTATGGAAAGTAATAAAGAATATAGCCTTCAAATTAAAGACATTAAAATTGCTTTTGATACCCCTAAGGGTGTTTATGTAGCTGTAGAAAGTGCTTCTTTAGATGTAAAACCAGGGGAAATTATTTCTATCATCGGTCACTCTGGATGTGGAAAAAGTACAATTCTAAATGCCATTGGTGGATTTTTAAAAGTAGCGTCTGGCGAAGTATTGTTGTATGATGTACCAGTGAATGGCCCAGGACCAGACAGAGGATTTGTTTTTCAAAATTACTCGCTTTTGCCTTGGATGTCTGTTTATCAAAATGTGTACGAAGCAATAGATTCTGTACTTTCTAATCTAAGTTCAAAAGAAAAAGAAACTACGGCCAAAAAATATTTAGATGCTGTGGGTTTAACTCCACATTATGACAAATTACCTTCTCAAATATCTGGAGGTATGAAACAACGTTGTGCCATTGCTAGAGCTTTTGCAATTAATCCAAAATTTTTATTGATGGATGAACCCTTTGGAGCCTTAGATGCTTTAACAAAAGGAACAATGCATGTAGAGTTACTTAAGTTATGGAATATGGACAATAGAAACAAAACCATTATAATGGTTACCCATGACATAGAAGAAGCCATATTTTTATCAGATAGAGTAGTGGTAATGAGTGATGGCCCAGCAGCTACAATTAGAGAAATTGTAGACGTAAAATTGGCAAGGCCTAGAAACAAAAAGGAGATTATTCTTTCAGAAGAATATAAGTCCATTAGAGAAAAATTAATGGGGTTATTGATGGATAAAATGTCTATTTTGGATTATTAAGTCTCTTGTTTTACAAATACAATATACGTTCAATACTAGTTGGGTAATTTGTTTTAACAAAAAGCCCAACTTTTTTTATATTAGGGATTTTGCCATTCTGAAACAAGTGTTAGGATAAACGTAAATTTATGGGCTTGTCTCTATTCATAGTCCATTTTTTGCTTATGGGGTCAAAAAAAAGAAATGGGTTCACTCCAATGTAGAAAAACATACATTTTTTTGGCTTTGTTTTGAAACCAAAACCTCATTTATGTATTCTTATTGTGGAAAACTATAATCAAAATTAGGTTTAAAAAAGGACTTTTAAGCCGTATATTTATTGTTGGATAAAATTGTAATTTTGTGAGTAGCTCGGTAAATCATTTAAAGAGTTAACTATCAAAATCAAGTACAGAATTCAAACATTAATATGGCAGAACAAGGAAATATTATCCCGATTAATATCGAGGAAGAAATGAAAAGTGCTTACATCGATTATTCGATGTCTGTAATTATATCAAGAGCATTGCCAGATGTAAGAGATGGTCTTAAACCCGTACACAGACGTATTTTGTTTGGTATGGATGAGTTGGGAGTAAATTACAATAAACCGTATAAAAAAAGTGCTAGAATAGTAGGGGAGGTTTTAGGTAAGTTTCACCCTCACGGAGATACAGCTGTATATGATTCTATGGTTCGTATGGCTCAGCCTTGGTCTTTGCGTTATCCTCTAGTAGACGGGCAAGGAAACTACGGTTCTATAGATGGAGATTCGCCTGCAGCAATGCGTTATACAGAAGCTCGTTTAACACGTTTGGCAGAAGAACTTTTATTAGATCTTAAAAAGGATACAGTAGATTGGCAATTAAATTTTGATGATAGTTTACAAGAACCTAAGGTCTTACCAGCCAAAGTTCCTCAATTATTACTAAACGGAACTTCTGGTATAGCTGTAGGTATGGCCACTAATATGGCACCGCACAACTTAACCGAAATAGTAAACGGAACCATAGCCTACATAGAAGATAATGACATCACTGTAGAAGGCCTTATGGAGCATATTAAAGCACCAGATTTCCCTACAGGAGCCACAATATATGGGTATCAAGGTGTAAAAAACGCATTTGAAACAGGTAGAGGTAGGATAGTATTGCGTGCACATGCCAATATAGAGTTTAACGAAAACAGTAGAGATAGGATCATTGTTTCTGATGTACCATTTATGGTAAACAAAGCAAATATGCTAGAAAAAACTGCCGAGCTAATCTCTGATAAAAAAATAGAGGGTATTGCAGAAATGCGTGACGAGTCTGATAAAGATGGTTTGCGTGTGGTGTATGAGTTAAAAAGAGATGCAAACCCAAATGTAGTCTTGAATATGTTGTACAAACATACACAGCTACAAACTTCATTTAGTGTAAACAATGTTGCTTTAGTAAAAGGTCGTCCAGAGACCTTGAATCTAAAAGATATGATTGTTCATTACATTGAGCACAGACATGAAGTAGTAATAAGAAGAGCACAATACGAACTTAAAGAAGCTCAAAAAAGGGCTCATATTTTAGAGGGATATTTAATTGCACTTGCAAATATTGATGAAGTTATTCAAATCATCAAAGATTCTAGAGATACAGAAATTGCACGTGTAGCTTTAATGGAGAGATTCTCTCTTACAGAAATACAAGCAAGAGCAATTATAGACATGCGTTTGGGTAGATTGACTGGTCTTGAGACTGAGAAAATCCAAAAAGAGCATGCTGAACTTATGACTTTGATAGATTACTTAAATTCTATATTAAGCGATGTAGAACTTAGAAAAGACATCATCAAAACAGAGTTGATAGAAGTACGTGACCGTTATGGCGATGAGCGTAGAACAGACATTGTTTTCTCTGGAGAAGACATAAGTATGGAAGATTTGATAGACGATGAAGAAATGGTAATTACTATTTCTAACGAAGGCTATGCAAAACGTACTTCCTTGTCTGAATATAGGATTCAAAATAGAGGCGGTAGAGGTTCTAAAGCAGTAAAAACTAAAGAAGAAGATTTTACAAGGCATTTATTGGTTGCTTCTCAATTAAAATATCTATTGATTTTTACCAACTTTGGTAAAGTATATTGGAAAAAAGTATACGAAATACCAGAAGGAAGCAAAACTTCTAAAGGTAGACCAATTCAAAACATCATAAATATAGAAAACGGAGAAGAGATTAAAGCAATTATTCCTGTTTCTACTTTGACAGATGCAGATTATATAAATAATCATTTTTTGGTTATGGTTTCTGAGCATGGTGTAGTAAAGAAAACAACACTAGAAGCATACTCTAGACCTAGAACAAATGGTATAAATGCCATTACTATTAGAGAAGGAGATCAGTTGTTAGATGTTAAAATGACAAATGGTAATTGCAACATCTTATTGGGAAAACGTTCTGGTAAAGTTATCCGTTTCCATGAGTCTAAAATTAGACCTATGGGTAGAACAGCTGCCGGTGTCAAAGGCGTTACTTTAGAAAGTGCAGATGATATAGTGGTAGGATTGGTTTGTGTAGAAGATCCATTGGCAAACTTATTGGTTGTTTCTGAAAAAGGATACGGAAAACGTAGCGATTTAGAAGACTATAGAGTTACAGGAAGAGGCGGTAAAGGTGTAAAAACTATAAACGTAACCGAAAAAACAGGTTTGTTAGTTTCTATCAAAGATGTAACTGATAATGATGAGCTAATGATCATTAACAAAAGCGGTATCTTAATTCGTTTAGAAGTTAGAAATCTAAGAGTTATGGGTAGAGCTACTCAAGGCGTTAGATTAATTAATTTAGGAGATACAGATGCAATATCTTCTGTAGCAAAAATAGAGATCTTAGAAATAGAAGAAATAGAAGAAGGTGCTGAGTTGGTAGTGAATGAAGAATCTACAGAAGTAGATGAAAATGAAGCTCCAACAGAATCTCCTACCGAAGAATAATTATTAATTTAACATTAGATTATACCTTTTTAAAAAATGCAGTAAACTTCAGTTTACTGCTTTTTTTATTTTGTCAAATAGATAAAAATGGCTACGAGCAGAATTTTATATCTGATTTCATGTACATTTTGAGTAAAGGTATTTTATGTAATTAAAAGCAGAAATTTTCAATTCCACAAAGCAATCCACAATTGTCTAATACCAGTAAGTGATTTTAGATCTCTTATATTCGTTTAGGCATTTTGTTCCAAATACTAAAATCATACTTGTTCTCTATTCTAATATAATTATTATCTTTTAAAAATTCAGCTAATTTTTTTTCACCAATATCTCCCATAATTTTTTGTTTTGTATCAACAATCATTGGCCATTTTCCGGTTAATTTTATACTCTCATTTATTGAAAGGAAAAGTTCATCTATCTGAACAAGGTTATTAGTTAACCAAAACTTTTTAACAGGTGGTTGATGTTTTGTTAGATAATAAAACATTGGTTCATGACCAAAAATAAAAAGAGTATTTTCTTCTTTAATGTTACTTTTTATTGAATTACAGAGTTCTTTAATATGTGTTGCATTTTTTTGGGTTGTAAAAATGCCTTTCATAAGATTGTTATTAATAGGATAAATTGCTTTAAGTCTACAAGAAAGTCCTGAATCTACATGATATATCCAACCGATTCTAGCTAATATGCAAAAAAATAAAATAATATAAACAGCATAAATAAGAATAGGCCTGGTATTTATTAAAATATTCTCAAATACGATTTTTTTTTGCTCACCAATAATTACTATGGATAAGGGTAGAAGAACTATAAATCCGTAACACAATTTTAAAAATAAACCTGTATTAGTCCCAGCTACTTGAGTAAGGGACATTGTCAACATTACTATTACTACATTACTGAATTTATCTTTTTTAATTAGAGAAAATAATAATGGGAGAAAACAAAGAGCAGGTATAAGATATTTTAAATTACTAGAATATGAAAAGCCTCTATAAATTAAAAAAGCAAGACAGAACAATAAAATTATACACACAACAATTGGAGAAATCTTTTTAGTGATTTTTGAATAATTAAATATCAATGAAGTTGTAAGAATAAGTGAGGAAACAATTAGTACATGGGGAATAAAAATAACTAGATCATATATGTAACTTTTCATAAGACTTATAGACGAGTAACTCGTTTTGTTCTGTGTTCCTAGGAAATCTAAATTCAATAAAAATGTTTGTGTTAAAAAATAGTACTTTAACAAACCCCAAAAAAATGCTGCCACACTTAAAAAACCAATTAAAAAAATAAAATATTCTTTAAAAAATATCAGAAAATTAAGGCGAGTTATATATTTATATCCATAAAAATTTATGTAAAAAAACATTAAAGGCAATATCACAATCAAAACAATGTTGGGAAACCTACATAAGCAAGCTAAAGCAAAAAAGACCCCTGAAAAATAAATAAATAGGAATTTTTGACGATTCAGACCTATTATTATTAAATAACTGGAAATAATTAAAAAGAACCAAGAAGCTATATCTCTACTGAAAATAAACATAGAAAACCTTTCTGAGAAAACAACAGCACAAAGAATACCTAACAACAATAAAGTCCTTTTTTTTGTATGTATCTTTAAGATTAAATAAGTGAAAAAAAGTATCAGATAAAGAAAAATTAAATACAGAAATTTAAGGCCAACGATGCCAAAAGTTGGGAACAATCTAAACCAAGTAGCTCCCAAAAAATCAGTCAAAAATGTTATACTATTTGTTTTGCCAATTTGTAGGTTTTCAAAGAAGTTTTGATAGTTGAGTGCAAAAAATCCAGTGTCAGTTAAGTCGCCACATTGCCAAATAAATAAAAAGGGGTATAAAAAAATTAAAAGACTAAGGAAAAATTCGGTAAAATTAGTCTTTAATTTAATGCTTTTTAATTCAAATATATTCATAATTATTGCTGTTCAAAGATCAATTTATTGTTTTTCATTAATAATATATTTAGGCCTATTCTTTGTTTGTTCAAAAGCTCTCCATAAATATTCCCCAATTAATCCTAACATTACAAATTGAAGACCTGAAAACAATAAAATAATAATCATAATTGGAGCCCACCCCTTAAATGGGTAATTGCCTGTAAAGTATGAGATGAAAATTACCACAGAATAAATAATTCCTAGCATGAAACTTATCATACCTACAACCGAAAAAAAACGTAAGGGAGCGTAAGAATAATTTAATATTCCATCTAATAAATACTTCATTTTTTTTGTAAATGTCCATTTTGATTTTCCTATTTCTCTTTTTTGTCGATTGTATGGTATAAATTTTATGCTATATCCTGACCATAATATTTGACCCTGCCAAAATGGATTGCTTTCTTTTGAATCTAAAATGAAGTCTTTCACCTTTTGGTCAAGCAATACAATATCGAAACCACCATTTGGCATATTAGAGAAACTTAACTTTCTCATAAAATAATAAAATAATTGCGATGTTTTTGTTCTATAAAAACTTTCGTCTCTTTCAATTCTTTTTCCTGCTATAATCATAGCTTCTTTTTTTATAAAGCTATCAATAATAGAAATAATTAACTCGGGAGGTTCTTGTAAATCTGCAGCAAGATTTAGGATTCCTTTGCCTTTAGCAAATTCATACCCTGCGTAAACAGCTGATACTTGACCAAAATTACGGGTAAATTGAATGAGATTGACATTATTGTCTAGTTCTTTAATCTCTAACATTTCATTGTATGAATTGTCACGCGACCCATCATCTATAAATATAATTTCAAAAAGTAAATCTGGAAACTTTATCAAGATTTTTTCTTTCAATACCTTGTGTGTAAGTTTAATACTTCCTTCATTAAAATAAACTGGGATTATTATTGAAATGTCAATGTTGCTCATTTGTTTATGATATTTTGGTTATTATAATTTTCTTTCTTTTTATTTGCATGCATATTGCTAAAACATTATTAGGAATATCTTTAGTTACAACTCTTTTTAAATATAGCAAAAATAACACTTTCAAAAGAGCTTAAATTTCTGTATTTTGTAATTAAATAAAAAGGTTCAAATATGGCTTATTTACTACCTAAAGATAGATACCAATATCTGCTTCTACACCCAACTTTTTAAACTACAACATCTCCATAATAACCCGCTACCAAAGCTTCCGTTCAACCGAGTTTTCATGGTTTGTGATGCGCACACCACGAAAACTTAGCTGTTAGGTGCTGGCCTTTTCTGTTTGATGCTGTATAATATTTCATTATCAAAAGCTAGTTATTTATAAATTCTAGTCTCAACAATTTTTTTTGCATTAATTCAGCTTTAGTTCTTCCCGATAAATTTGTCGAGAGAATATATTGATGTAATTCTTTAATTAATGTGTCGTCCGTAATGTCGTCGTTTTCGTGTTTGATTTCAATTAACCATATTTTATAACTTTTGAAAACAACTGTAACTTTAAAATTTATATTTTTAAAGATTAGTCGTTCTTTCAGTGTATAAATATATTTGTCTTGGTAGTCATTATAATATTCGTAGCCAATTAAATCTATGTCCGCTTGTTTTGTCTTGTTATTTAAGGCTATTTTGCCAATTATAAAGTCCTTATTTGTAATGTGAAAGTTAAAATTTTTGTCCACGATATTTTTTGGTTATAAAATTGCGTTAGATTCTTGACTCTGTGTCAACCTTATACCTATCGTTGTAGTGCTGTTAGGTGCTGGTCTTATTTTGAAATTCAATGTTTTTGTTTAGCCCCAAAAACAACAATGTTTATCTTCTTCAATAATTTTCACAAACTCTTTTAGGTTATTTACTTTTTCATTTGGTTTGTAAATATGCCATTTCATATCAGACTTAAACCAATATATTTTCCATTTGTTCTCGGTTTTCGTAAATGTTGTTTTTGCTACATTAGATTCCATTTTTTCGCTTGGATTGTTCCAAACAGGACGAATTTCAAAAACAATAATGCTTTGACCTTCTATTTTATAATTGATGTCTACTTCGTTTCTAACTTCCTCTGGTGGACGAGAATTTATTAAGTAGCCTTCCATTACTTCAATGATTTCAATTTCGTTTTCAAATCCTAACGCCATTATTTTTGGTTTTTAAGTTTCTACTTTGTAAAAGTATCATCTTAATTTATATTTTCGGTTTATTTTCAGTTTTTGTTGCGCACCGATCGGCTAGCACCTAACGTTTGCGCGCTACAAGCAGTCTGGGACTAAATTAAGCCCAATTTTCGGATTTGCCAAATCTTCCAAATACAAAACCAACTTCAAATTAAGCCAAATACCCAAATTGCTTGTAGCGTGTGTTACCTGCTGTTTTTTTATCTCTAATATCCGTTTTTCCATTCATTTATTTCTTTCGGATGTTCTTGGTCATTTGGATAATTTGCTTTAACAAATTCAAACTGCTTTTTAGTTAACAAAACCATTCTTCCATCATTTCCAGAGCTTATGGGGTAAAATCTTTCATCACTTTTCTGCAACTTTAATTGGTCATTTAGCATTTCAATAAAATTCACAAATGAAATTCCCCAATCTTTTTCTCCAAAATCATCATCAAAAGCGACATATTCTTTTCCGTTAAGTTTTATTTTATGTGTCCAATGTTTTTCAGTTTGATTATTAAATTCATCTGAAAAGTTAAGTTTCAATTTTAGTTTGTCAAATGATTTTTTGACAGTTTCTAAATACTGAATTAAACCACCACCTTCAAACAAAGTTTCGGAATCAATAAAATAAAATCTATTGTCAGTAAATATTAAGCTTTCGCCTTTCATTTTTCCTTCAAAGATATTTAGTTCTGTATATGATTTTTCAAATTCAGCTTTTGTTTCTTTTAAATCTTTTTTGTCTGTTAAATTAAAAAAATTAAGTTTTTCTAATTCTGCTATAATTTGGTTTCCTGTCAATTTAGTTTTCATTGTTTTTTCCTCGCTTTCTTTAGGACTATTTTGAGATTTTGAATTACAACTTAACAACAAAAAGCTAAATAATAGGAGTAGAGTTTTATTCATTTTTATTTGTATAAATGTTCTTTTTAGTCGCTTTTTCGGCAAAATAGCAGGTAACGTTCTGGCACTACAGCGGGTTTGGTACTAAATTAAGCCCTATTTTCGGATTTGCCAAATCATCCCAAATACAAAACCCACTTTCCATTAAGCCTATTGCCCAAATCCGTTGTAGTGGCTGTTACCTGCTGGCTTTTTTTCTTAATCACTAAACGCAATTATTCCTTCACAATTTTTTTCGGCAACTTTTAAAATAGCAAGCAGACTCATACTTGAATTTTCTTTTTCAAGTTTTAAATCATTTATGAGTTTAATTTTCTGTTTGACTGTTTCTTTCGTCCAACGAAAATCAGCATAATAGTCTAGCCAATCTTCAATGATTTTTTTGTTTTGTAAATCATAGAATGATTTTTCATCAAGTTTGCCCGCTAATTTGAGTTCAGTTTTTTTAGTATTTTTATTTAAACTATCATTAATAGCGTAAAAGTCTAGCATTTGTTAAATTTTGTATTAAAGTTTTTAAAACCAATATTTATGCATTTCACTTAAAAAAAATCATCGTCTATTGGTAGTTTTGAACTTAAAACAGAATCTATTCCACATTTAGGACAAATAGCAGTTTCTCCTATGTTATTATTTTCATCAATCCATTCGTTAATTTCTGTAGGCGAAAAAGTTTCTACACAATAGAAACAGCCACATAATTTACCACTTAGAATTTCTTCTTTGTGACACGAAGAGCTTTTATGAGAAGCTTTTAAAAAATCATCACTATACTTATCTAGCTTTGGTTCCATTTCTTTAGTCATTATATTCTCTTGCGTATTTTTTGCAAGCTTGCAGGTAACGTTCCCGCGCTACACGCAGGTTGGGACTAAATTAAGCCCATTCTTCGGATTTGCCAAATCATCCCAAGTACAAAACCACTTTCAAATTAACCCTAAAACCCAAATTGCTTGTAGCGTGTGTTGTGTGCAGGTTATTCAAATTCTATCTTGCTTTCGTTGTAGTAATATACTGTTTGACCGTGTTCTTCATCCCAAGTTCTAAATGATATAATTATCGGACTTTCATTGTCAATTGGCACTATAAAGCCATAGACTTGAACAAAATATTTTAATTGCTCTAAGTTTTTAAGTTCTGGTAAGCCATAGTCAACTCTCATTTGATTGTAACTTTCCCAAAAATATTCTCTTAATATTTCATTGATTTTATATTTATTGCCTTCAATTGAATGAAGTCGTTTAATTTGTTCCGCAGAAATATTTTTGTCAACTACTTCAAATTCAACTTTTGCGGCTGTGAAATTTAAACACATTATTCCCGAATTAATTCTCGCTTCAAATGTTTCAAATGCTGGATTATAAAAAAACTCAAATGGAAACTCATAGTTTCTCCAAGTTTCTCCAACGGGTATAGATGGCGGAAGATAGAAAGGCGAAACTTGACAACTGTATTTATTAAATATTTCTATTAGCTTTTCGACATTTTCATTGGTAAGTAAAACTTCTTCATTATTTATTGTACTTGCAATCCTGTTACGAATGTCAATATTTAAGCCACCACTTAAAGCTTCTTTATTCTCAAATAAGATAGCAATGTTATAAACAGAATTTTTTCTTTTGGGAAATACCGAATTCTTATTTAAAGGAAAACACTGCAAAAATTCATCTTTGAAAGTTTAACTTGCTACAAATGTGAAAGTTGGATTTAAATTTTTGTCGATATCAACTATTGAGTTTAGAACTTTTTCATTCCGTATTTCGGTTTGTTCATAGTCTATGTAATCATAAAGTTTTGCTTCAAACGGTTTGAACTCTCTATGATAGAGTTTGAAGGTATCAAACTCAATTGTCGATATATATTCTGAAATTCTCATTTGCGGTTGTTTCTCTTAACTTGCACACAACGTTCCGCAGATTTGCGATGGGCGGGATTTTTAGTACTGATTTTTATTCGGAGTGAAGAATTTAGTTTACCACAAATAATATTTACGGAGCACGAAA
>JAYVIQ010000231.1:0-6610 GCA_043770215.1 Cytophagales bacterium
TGAAAAAATACAATTAATGTTTTTTTGTATAAAATTTAGTATTAGGTTTTACACAAGAAAATCTAATGCTAAATTATTTTGGATTTATGCTCATAATGAGCTTAATACATTAAAATACAGTTTATTCATTGGCTAGAAAGTGAAACTAAAAAGGAATTTTACTTATTCATTTTCTAAAAAAACATTTATTTCCAACATGGTTTCTGTAAGAGCACTTACAGATTTATACCATAGTTAACAGCCATTCATTAGTTTACTTAATGAAAGAATTCATTTTTATTTTATCTAACATAATTATAGTGTACAATGGAAGAAAATATAACAGGTCAAGTAACAGTAAATACCAACCCTCTAGATAAAGATGGCAACGTAAATGTGCAATTGATACCAGAGGCAGAGTTGGTAAAATACACACCAATAAGCAATCAGTTGCAAGAAAGCGATGTAAACTCTATACTAAATTATGGTGCCGAGATACAAAACTCAATTGCTAAACAAAGTGATGTCTTTTTGAGTAATGTACGTACTTATAACTCAGGCGAAATAGGTGGTTACATAAATGAATTGTTGACTGAACTTAATTACATAGATGTAGAGCAACTAGATCAAAGTCCAATAAAAAAGTTCATTTCTAAAATCCCAATTTTAAATAAACTTATTGTTGATGTAAAAAAATTGTTTCAGCAATATGACAAAATCACTTCAAACGTAGAGAAAATCAGCAATAAAGTAAAAGCTGGAATGATAAACTCTGTGAAAGACAACACATCGCTTCAAACTATGTTTGATGCAAATGTTGGTTTGATCAAGGAAATGGAAGCACACATTATTGCTGGTCAAATAAAATTTAACCAAGTAAATGAAGCCTTGAAGGCTATGGAAGCTAATAGCTCTCAGCACCAAGATTATGAGATTTCTGACAAACGCAATTTTAGCTCAAGATTAGATAAGCGGTTGGCAGATATGAAAATTGTACGTTTTATTATGTTACAATCTTTGGCTCAAATTAGAGTGGTACAGAACAATAATGTATCAATAGCAGAAAAAGCGCAATCTATTCTAACCACAACCATGCCCGTATGGAAAAACCAATTGACATTGGCTGTAGCTTTACAAAGACAAAAACAAAATATAGAAATACACAAAAAAGTTGCAGCTACTACCAACACCATTCTCCAAAAGAATGCAGAAATGCTAAAACAAAATAGCATAGAAGTAGCTAGAGAAAATGAAAACACTGTTGTATCCTTAGACACACTAAAAGCGACAACAAAATCACTTATAGAAACACTTACAGAGGTAAAACAAATACATGAGCAAGGAACTGAAACTAGAAGACAACTAGATGCTGGACTACAAAGTTTAGAAACTGAATTGAGAAAAGGGGTTGCTACAAGTTAAATTTACTTCTATTCCTATTATCTGAAGTTGTACCATAACTAGTTGATTTTGGTATTAGAATAAATAAAAAAGCCTATAATTACGTAACATAATTATAGGCTTTATTCTTTAAATTTCTTCTACTCACAAAAATTTTATACTTTTGCACGTGTTTAACCTATAAAAATGAATAGCGAAGAAGAGCAAAACGAATATAAACACATCATTCTAAATAGCTTTCAGAAAATTGGTAAGCTCAAAATACTTTCGAATTTTTTTAGCCATCCAGACCTTGTAAACATCGTAATAAAAACCAAAATAATTCATACACTTTTTGAAACAAACCGTCATTTAGACATTCATAAATTAGATTTATTCCATCTACAGTTTACCAACTCTCTAACTGACTTATTGCGCAAAATAAAAAAATCTGTAGAGCAAAAACTATTGCTAATCAATAACGAAATACAACTCAATAATGAATATATAACTCAATTTTCTAGCAATGAATATGGAGATGTTTTTAAAATAGCCTCAAACATCCACTCAAAAAACATGAGCCAACAAATAGAAACATTATATACTATGTTTTCTAATGATAAAACAGATGATTTTAATTGGGATAGCATCAACAATTTTGAGCAAACATACGCCAACGAATACTATAGAGAAATAATAGAAAGTGACTATTTACATCTTTTAGCGTGCAATAAACCAAATACTTACACCAATATTTATTCTGTTTTTGAAAAAAAATTATTAGGTAAATTGAATGTGCAACATTTTAGAATTCGTTTTGTTTGTGGTCTAAAGTACCAATCCAATAAGATAGATGTATTTAAATTTTTAAATTCTGATGATAAATTCTTGTACTATTACAACAACAATGCGTTTTATCTTTTTGACGAACCCCTTTTAGAAAACATAGACATTTCTAAAAATAAAAGCAATAGACAACAAATTATAGACAACCTAAACGACAAAAACACAGCATTAGAACAAAAAATAAACAATTTAAAAACAAGCCTGCAACCAGAGGTATTGGAGGTTCTAAAAAGCTATTTAGACAAAATATCTTCTATATCGTTTATGGAAGAACTCTCCAATGTAGATGAGCAAACCAACATATTAAAAGCGATGTTAAATGTAAAAATACAATGATTTGGGATTAAAATTCCACATCTTAGTTTATACTAAACAGATTTTCTAGCGGTAAATCTTGCAGGCATTTTCAGCTGCATAACCATAATACCAAATACAACTAAAAAGGCACTTATAGCATGGTATATATACATTGGGTCTCCTAATGCCCAAGAAAAAATAGCACCAGATAAAGGAACTACATTCATAAATATAGCTGCTTTAGGAGCGCTTGTCATTTCTATTCCTTTGTACCACAAATAATACGATATTCCGGTTCCAAAACATCCTATACCAATTGCACTTAACCAAAATCTACTGGTGTACTCAGACAAATTCCCATAATCATTGGCAGTAATATTAATGAATAACAAGGGTATAAAGCACACTACAGCACATAAAAAACTAAAATTGGTGCTATCCATATTTGCAGAATACTTTTTTACAAAGACATGGTGTAAAGCAAAAAAAATACATGCTGCTATGATAAGAGCATCGCCATGAGAAAAATGCAAATACAAAATGGCAGTAACATCTCCTTTGAACAAAAGATACAAAATTCCAACCAACGCTATAAGTATGCCTACAACTTGCCTCAGATTTATTTCTGTTTTAAGAATTAATGCAGAAAGTAATAACGTAAATGCCGGATTTAGTCCAATAATAAGCAAAGCATTTATGGGACTAGTTTCTACCATACCTAAGAAAAATAAATAATTAAATACAAAAAGCCCAACAAACCCTACCAAAAACAAGCCTGTAAAATTTGTTTTGATGTCTTTCCATTTTGGCAAATGATTAAATGTAAAAATAAACATAGTCAAAGAAGCTAATCCATAACGCCATAAAGCTGCCTCAAAAGGGCTTGTTTCAGCCACTAAAAATTTGGTGAAATGATAGTTTAATCCCCAAAGAACGGTAGTAATTAAGAAAAACAAATTCGCTTTCATCTTCTAAAGGTAGGTGTTTTTAGTTTTTTTAAAGGTCATTAATCAAAAAATATTATTTCTAAAACTCACTTAGACTGATATTAAATATGTTTAACATTAAAAATTATTATTTAAACAAGAAAAAAAATTCCACTTCTTTATTTTACAAAATTTGCTTGATATTCATTGATACTCATTAGAGTTCATTGATATACATTGATTTTCGTTAGTATTCATTGATATTTAAATGAACTATGGTGTAAGAAAAAGCAAAAGAATGGCTTTTTGAAATACATGATTCTAAAAATAAATATTACTTTTTATAATTATTTGTGTATTTTAGTGGTCCTATTACGTGTTAAAATAAACTATTGTGTTCCATTTGAAACTTTAGTATCTATACAAATCATGAGAAAATTCATATTCGCCTTAACAACATTGATAACTGTTTTGTCTTCGCACATTTGCTCAGGACAAGTTACGGCCAGATATATTTTTAAGAACACCTCCAAAGTAAATAAAAAAAGCTACTCAGATGACCAAATATATCTTTGGACCCAACTAGGCATGCCTGGTAAGAATGGCTATTTTAACTTGGCTACAAACCAATGGGAAGACATTAACTCAGCTCCAACCATGATAGGGCCAGATGGCAATACCTACACAAATGCAAACTTAAAATTAAGTAACCTTCCAAAAAATGCAAATGGGCAGTACTATTTAGATTTACCCGCATCAAGTGTTGGGAGAATTTACATAGGCTTTGGAGGTCCAATTTATGCAAACGGAGCAAATAATCCTACTTTAGATGCGCCTTCTAACCCAAACTATTACACCAAGGTAGAGACAATAGAACTAAACAATGCTAGTCAGATATTTACTAACACTTCTAGGGTAGATAGATATGTATATCCTATGGGCGAGGAATTGTACTGCACAAATGCAGGAGGGAAATTTTATGATAAAGTAGGAGAAACAGTAAGTCATGAACAAGTAATTGCAAAATGGAAACTTTTTGTAAACGAAGATTTTCAAAATTCTTATGACCCAGTTAGAGACGTAATTACTCAAATGGGACACACTCCGTATTTTCAAGTTGGCAAGCCTGGTCATGATTATTTCGATAAATTTATAGATGATTGGTTTGCTTACCACAGAACAAACACACTTAGGGCTGAATGGAATGGGACAATAAAAACAGCTAATGTAGTAGGAGACATTATGACTTGGAATGATGGAACAACATTTAATAGGTCTGATTTTAAACTTGAAGATTTTACTGGCGGCTCTGGTCCTTTTGTAAATAACCTTGGTCAAATTCTTGGTGTTACTTTAACTAGAGGAGCTATTCAAATAACAAGCGAAATTCAGGAATGGGATAATCCAGCAAATTTCTATACAAATCCTGTAAAGAATGATTATGCACATTTCTTTCATTCAGACTTTGTAAGTTATTTGTCCAAAACCTATGCTCTTGCTTATGACGATGTTTTTGACCAATCATCTACACAATCTTGCCAAGGAACAGTAGACAGTGTGGTGGTTTCTTTAGGTGGCTTTGGCACTCTTCATACTCAAAACCTTGCCAACGTGTACATAGATCCTCAAGCCCCAAAAGTAGATCAGTACAAAACTTTTCAGTTAACGGCTAAGGGATTAGACCAAGGCTCTATAGATATGGAAATTCCTGCTGGTGCTGTAATTTCATGGACCGCTACAAATCCATCAGGTGCAAATGCAAATACTCTAATTAGCAACAGCGGTGTTTTTGGTCCCGCAGATGTAGAAGGAGATTATACCATAAACTTAACCGTAACCGTAGCTGGTATAATTTATACTGCTACAACTACTATTTCTGTATTAAAAGCAGGCTCTACAGGACAAATATGTACAGGGCTCATAAGTACAGGTGCAAATGCTGAATATAAATTAGAGGTTATTGGACAAAGGGTTTACCTGACTCTTGTTCCTTTGCCTAGTTGGCAAACACCAACAGGTAGCACTCAATTGTTTTACGGAGCTAATTCAGCATCAAATATGATGGGATCTAATTTACTAATTCCGAACCAACCATTTTATTTAGATAATTTTTTCTTTGGTGATGAAGTGTATTTTTACATTTCTTCTAACATCAATGGATCTACACCAAATGACTCACCAATAAAGATAGAAAAACTTGGTACCTGTGAGGGATTAGAAATACAAGAAGAAATTGTTCAAATAGAGACTGAGCCTACAGTTACTATAAATCAAAACGAAGGGCATCAAATTGCTATTGTAGGTATAACAAACAAAGGGAATAGAGTAAATTTTCCAAACCCTCTTTTTAATAAAACTATTCAGTTTTCTGGAGTAGGAGTAAATGCAAGTGGGTTATTTACATCATCTGTAAATGGGGAGTTCCCTATAGATATAACATACAACGGACTCTTAACCAAAACATTAGTTAAAGTTAAACCTGTATTAATATGCACATCTGTTATTGCTATGGGAGCCACTAAAGAACTATGTAATCAGAAGTCAGAAATAATAAGCATGCCTCTAGGATACACAAATATGATTTGGAGTGGTACGGGTGCTTCTTTTTTAAGTAGTACAAATACGCAGAGTACAACTTTTAATGCTACAACTCCTGGCGAATTTAAACTTGAGATTTCTGCAACAGATGCAAGTTCTTGTATTGCTACAGGAACTTTAAGCATTATTGTCAAAAACACCACACCAACACCTTTGGCTTTATCTAAAACAGAAGTAAACACCACCATTACTGACCAAGCAACTGTACCGAACGTATGTGCTACTGGTACAGAAATCAAATGGTACTCAAACCCAAGCTTACCTGCAAGTTCTGTAGCAAATAGCAGCTGTCACACTCCAATTTTTAAAGATATTGCTCCAACTGACAATAAAATGGATGTTGGTGAGTACACTTTTTATGCTACACAAACCCTTGACGGATGCGAAAGTACTCCAATAGAGGTGAAAATCACAGTTTCTGAATGTTCTACCAACGCGCCTATAAGTTCAGATACAAACATCTGCTTAAATAGTTCACTACCAACATTAACAACCCAAGATTTAGGAGAAAATTTTGAATGGACATCAAGCGACAGAACAACTATACTTTCTAGAAGTCGAACATTGGATTTAAGAAATTTTCA